>JACRGU010000113.1 GCA_016212245.1 Nitrospirota bacterium | reverse complement strand
TAGACCGTAGACTAATTAAGAACTTTGACTGGGTAACACTCTCTATTGTCATGGTCATAGCACTTATCGGAATTATGACTATATACAGTGCTACACGCCCGCTTGCAGCAGAAGAGCATTCAGGGTTCTATATAAAACAGGCATCATGGTTCGTACTCGGAATCATTGCATTATTCTTGATTGTTAGTTTTGACTATGTATGGCTGAGCAGATTTTCACTTTACTTCTATATCGCAGGCATTATTTTTTTAATAACCGTGTTTATCTTCGGGAAGACAGGTATGGGGGCCCAGAGATGGCTGAGCATCGGGCCTCTTTCCTTCCAGCCATCAGAGTTTTTTAAACTCACATTCATAATAATGCTCTCACAGCAATTGAGTAAAATGAATGGCCCTGTCAGCACAACCTCACTTTTTCGGATATTCTTTATGTTCGTACTTCTTCCTTTTTTTCTTCTCGTTAAACAGCCTGACCTCGGAACAGCATTAATAATCCTGACAATCTTTGTCTCATTAATACTTGCAAAAGGGCTCTACAAAAAGGTTGCAATACTGCTGGTAATTATAGGCTTGATATCCCTGCCTTTCCTCGGCAATATACTCTGGGAAGGACTCAGAGACTATCAGAAAAACAGGCTGGTTGCCTTTATAGAACCGGAGGTAGACCCAACAGGGGTAGGCTATCACATAAATCAGTCGAAGATTACGGTGGGTTCAGGTGAGCTCCTCGGAAAAGGTTACCTGAAAGGCACACAGGGGCCATTCAGATTTCTCCCGGAGAAACATACAGACTTCATCTTTGCAGTCTTTGCTGAGGAATGGGGATTCCTCGGAAGTCTCCTGCTTTTATCTCTCTATCTCATCTTAATACTGAGAGGGCTCGATACAGCGAGGAAGGCAAAGGATGACTTCGGGAGGCTACTTGCACTCGGAATAACATTCATGTTTTCAATCTATCTCTTTATTAATGTCGGGATGACCTTAGGCATGATGCCAGTCGTTGGGATACCTCTACCATTCATGAGCTATGGAGGAACTGCACTCCTGTCAAATCTCCTATCAATAGGGGCACTTATCAACATCAGGACTCGACGCTTTTACCTCTTTTACTGAGCAGGCTTTTTTGTTATAATTTTAAAACTCTTAACTATTCACTCTTCACTAATCACTGTTTTTAGATGGCGGTGTAGCTCAGTCGGTCAGAGCATGCGGCTCATATCCGCAGTGTCCGGGGTTCAAATCCCTGCACCGCCACCAGAACATCTATAATCTCTAAACCTCGCAAAACCTTGACTTTGTTTTTAGTGAAAGTTTATAATTTTTATTTGGAGAAGGACAATGGGGACGTATACTACATTCCATCCACATAAAATCAAGAGAGGGAGGACTCACGGCTTTCTTGAGAGGATGAGTTCTGCAGGCGGGCGTAGGGTTCTTAAGAGGAGAAGGAACAAGGGACGGAAAAGGTTGGCCGTTTAGAACGCAGAAAATCCCTGCAACCTTTAACAAAGAGACATGACTTTGATATGATCTTTAAGCATGGATTTGTCTTCTCTTCAAAATATCTAATCATGTATGCGAGGCCGAATGAACTTGGTTTCAACCGCCTTGGCCTTTCTGTCAGCAAAAAGGTCGGCACTGCAGTTGTAAGAAACAGGCTAAAACGCCTCTTGAGAGAGGCGATGAGAAGGCTTTTACAGGAGTTTCCTTTGAATTGCGATTTTATCCTGATTACCAGAAAGTCCTCTGTAGAGGCAGGGCTGGAAGATTTTATCAGACATATTAAGAGATTTCTGTCGAGGATTATTTATGAAAAGAATACTGATATCATTGATAAAGCTGTATAAATACATTGTATCGCCGTTGTTTCCTGTGAGTTGCAGGTTTACCCCTAGCTGCTCTACGTACTCGATGGAGGCTATAGATAAATATGGCGCCCTCAGGGGGCTCTATCTATCAATAAGGAGGATACTGAGGTGTCATCCCTTTCATCCTGGCGGGTATGACCCTGTGAAATAGAAATGGAGACGAGAACCCTTATTGCCATAGCACTTGCATTTGCTGTCCTCTTTCTCTATCAATACTTCTTTATTAAACCTGAACCACAGCAGGTTCAAAAACAGGCAAAGGTAGAAAAGAAAGAAGAGCCTAAACCTATTAAGCCCATAGGGGTCACGGTAACTAAAGGTATACCCTCTGAAGAAAAAGAGATAAGGGTCGAGACTGAACTATATTCGGCAATCTTTACAACAAAAGGTGGGACATTAAAATACTATGAGCTAAAAACCTATAAGGATAAAGAGGGCAAAAATATTGTACTCCTTAAAGAGCCCGTCATAAAACCTCCTTTAAGTCTCGGGTCAAAGGATGACTTTGACATAGCAGATGTTAATTTTAATGTTTCCGGCCAAGCAGGAGGAAAGGATATAAGACTCGATAAGGATAAGAAGTCAGATTTGCTTATATTTGAATACATGGATTCAGGCTCCTCTGTTAAAAGAACATATACATTTTATACTGATACTTACAAAATCGATATTAAAGACGAGGTCTCAGGACTGCCTGAATACTGGATAACCATCGGGACTGATTTCGGCATCCATGATAATAAAGATAGAGCAACACATATAGGGCCTGTGCTTCTTAAGGAAAGTGAAAGGGCTGAGTTTAATGCAAATAAACTGAATGAAGCCAAAAGCTATAAGGAAAATCTGAAATGGATTGCACAGGAAGATAAGTATTTTTTTGCCTCTCTCGTCCCGCTTACAAATATGGAAGAGGCAAAGATATGGAAACATAAGGATTCTCCTGTTATCGCATTCAGGGGAAAGCCTGGTACAAACAGCTTTATACTGTATGCCGGGCCAAAGGAATATGATAGGCTAAAGGCCCTTAATGTAGGACTCGAACATATCATAGATTTCGGATTCTTCTCCATAATTGCCCTGCCTCTCTTCTGGATTCTGAAGTTTTTTTATAAACTTCTTGGAAACTATGGATGGGCGATAGTCCTTCTCACTGCAATTGTAAGAATACCTTTTATCCCACTCGTTAACAAAAGTCAGAAGGCAATGAAGAAGATGCAGGAAATACAACCGAGATTGGCTGAGATAAAAGAAAAATATAAGAAAGACCCACAGCGGGTGCAGAAGGAAATGATGGAGCTTTATAAAAAGTATAAGGTGAATCCTATGGGAGGTTGCTTACCAATACTCCTTCAGATACCTGTATTCTTTGCACTTTATAAGATATTGCTGATAGCCATAGAACTGAGAGATGCACCATTTATGCTATGGATAAAAGACCTCTCTGCACCCGACTCTCTTTTTGGACACATCCCTTCATGGTTTCCTTTAATCGGCGACTTTGCTGTAGGTCCATTGCCCATAATCATGGGCGTCACCATGATAATCCAGCAGAAGATGACACCTACATCCATGGATCCAACACAAGCCAAGATAATGATGCTTATGCCGATTATATTCACATTTCTGTTCCTCAACTTTGCATCAGGACTTGTCCTTTACTGGCTCATAAACAACATCCTCAGTATAGCCCAGCAGTTCTATGTGAACAGGAAGCTCGCAAAACAGGCATCTTAAACTTCCCATCTTCATTACCTTAGGGTTTTATCTGCGTTATACTATATATATGTTCACAGATGATACCATAGCTGCGATATCCACTCCTGTTGGTGAGGGGGGGATAGGGATTGTGAGGCTGAGCGGAAAAGACTCGATAGAGATAGTAGAAAAAATCTTTAGCTCACCAAAAAATAAGACTCTCAAAGATTTAAAATCACACAGGGTAATCTATGGCCATATAAAAAACCCATCAACTATCAAAGAGGTTGACGAAGTGCTCGTTACAGTTATGCGCTCTCCCTACTCCTATACAAAAGAGAATGTCGTTGAAATAAACTGTCATGGAGGAATGATTCCACTCAGAAAGACCCTTGAGCTTGTCCTGAAAGAAGGTGCAAGGCTTGCAGAGCCAGGGGAGTTTACTAAGAGGGCATTTATAAATGGAAGGATAGACCTCAGCCAGGCAGAGGCAGTACTCGATCTTATACGCTCTAAGACGGATGAAAGCAGAAGGATTGCGATTGAGCAGCTTCAGGGCGGTCTCTCTGAAAAGATAACAGCACTGAGAGACAGGCTGACAGAGCTCTGTGCCCATGTAGAGGCATACATAGATTTCCCTGAGGATGAGATAGAGACAGCATCAAAAGAGGAGATGTCCGAAACAATGAAGGACATTGACAGGGAACTTCAAGCACTCCTCAAGACCTATGATGAGGCAAGGTTCTTCAGGGAAGGACTTTTAACAGCAATCGTTGGAAGACCCAATGTCGGGAAGTCATCTCTCCTGAATGCACTCCTTAAAAAAGACAGGGCAATAGTTACAGAGGTTCCAGGGACAACAAGGGATGTGATCGAGGAGTATCTGAATATAAATGGGCTTCCACTTAGAATCATGGATACAGCAGGCATAAGAGCTGTACAGGATATTGTTGAGAAGGAGGGTGTAAGAAGAAGTCTTCAGAGTATCGAGAATGCTGACCTTGTGATTGCCATCTTCGACAGTAGTGAACCTTTTAAGGATGAGGATTTCGAGGTTATAGAGAAGATAAAGGGTAAGAATGCAATTATTGTCATAAACAAGTGCGACCTCCCATCAGCATTTGATGAAGATATAATCACATCATGCATCATGAATCATGCATCTTGCATCCTGAATATCTCTGCAACCAGAGGCGATGGTCTCGAGGAACTAAAGGATAGGATATTCGATTTATGTCTAAAGGACTGGAGGGAGGAAAGAGAAGGGGTTGTTATTACAAATCTAAGGCACAAGACTGCAATCGAGAATGCTAAGGCATCACTCAATAAGGCAATGTCTGCATTAATAGATAATCAACCACTCGAAATCCTTGCCCTCGAGCTTAGGGATCCCCTCGACAGGCTCGGTGAGATCGTCGGAGCTGTCACAACAGAGGATATACTGAACAGGATATTTAATGATTTCTGTATCGGGAAATAGTCGTGGCTCTATCTCTATTTTCGGATAGTATGGTAAATTAAAAAAGGAGTCTATTATGGAATGCATACAGGAAAAATTTAAGAAATACTGTATCTGCACATATGAGCCGTGCGAGAGAAAAAGTAGATGCTGTGAATGCCTCCATTATCACAGAAGAAATGGAGAGCTACCAGCATGCTTCTTCAATAAAGAATATGAAAGGACATATGACCGCTCTATAGAAAGTTTTATACGTATGCACAAGAAATAGTAACGAGTTACAAGTTACGAGTTGAAACTTAAGAGTTTCTGTCTTAAAACTTTTAACTTTCTACTTTTAACTTAGAACTTTAAAGGATGCCGGTGTGGTGGAACTGGCAGACGCGCCGGACTCAAAATCCGGTGGGGGAAACCCCGTGTGGGTTCGACTCCCACCACCGGCACCAGTGATAATATTCCAAAAACTTTTACATATATTATTTCTTCCTGCCCTCCATTATCTCTTCGAGGTCTTTTGACATCTTAATCTTGCCGTGTTCAATAAGGGGGTGGCAGAGGAAGCATACATTCATCGAGACTCTGACATGTTCACCCTGAACTATGTCAGAGTGGCAGCTTCTACAATGAAGGTTTATGCCTTTTAACTATTTTCCCCTCAGGACGCGGCAATGTTAAAAGCTTATGCAGGTTTATCTTCCATCTGTCACCTTCAGGGTAAAGGGTAAAATTCTCCACACGGGTAAATTCAGCAAGCGTAATCTTATTCCTATAGCCTATTTCAGCACTAAGCGTCACTAATTTAGAAGATACTGCAACAACCTTAATATTCTGGATTGCAGCCCATGCCTTTTTTATACCCCACGACTTTCCCTTCATCTTTGATACAAAGGTATCTCTATCAATATATGCCCGTCTGGTTTTTAAACCGTATTCGTAAAGGTCTTCGAACTTTTCATCGCTCCACAAATAGAAAATATCCTTCAAGGCATCAGTGGCACTCTCAGTACTAACAGTTTTTGACCTAGACTTGGCTACCACCGGAGGAATATATAATATTAGC
>JACRGU010000112.1 GCA_016212245.1 Nitrospirota bacterium | reverse complement strand
GGGTTCATATAATCTGACTGAATCATATTATGGTCGATGTAAGAGACAGCAAGTGGTACTTTTACCCTATCAATCCCTATTGCCTCAAACTCAAGCCATGTCATTGTACCTGTAGCATCCTGAGTGTATACCTGATCAACCTTTAATCCAACAGGCGTACCTGCCTTTAAATCACCATAAATCTTATGTGCCTCAAATATCTTTTCTACAATGTTTTTCCCACGCATTTTCCTTAGCACACTTTTATTTTTGACTTTACCCTTTTATTATGTTAAAAAATATAGAAAAATCAAGAAGAAATGGAGATCTCTAATGCATCTGTTTAAATATCGTGGAGATGAATTGTTTGCCGAGGATGTACCTGTCGAAAAGCTTGCTGAAGAATATGGCACACCATTATACATCTATAGCTACAATACACTTTTAAGACACTTCAGGGCATATACCGATGCCTTTAATGATTATCCACATATAATCTGCTTTGCTATCAAGTCTAATGCAAACAGTGCAATCCTTAGGTTGTTTGCAAAAAACGGTGGAGGTGCTGACATCGCCTCCGGAGGGGAACTTTATATAGCATTAAGGGCAGGAATACCACCTGAAAAAATAGTGTATGCTGGTGTTGGAAAGACAGAGGAGGAGATAAGGTTTGCCCTCAGGTCAAGGATACTCATGTTCAATGTGGAATCTGCGGATGAGCTAAGGGAAATAAACAGGGTCGCAGGCATAATGAATATTAAGGCTCCTGTTGCGCTTCGAATTAATCCTGACATTGACCCTGAGACACATCCTTATATAGCAACAGGACTCAGAAAACATAAATTTGGCATACCGATAGAAGATGCCTTAGAGCATTACCGAGTTGCGTCGAGACTGAAGAATATCAATGTTGTCGGTATTCACAAGCATATAGGCTCACAGATAACAAAGGTTTCTCCTTTTGTTGATGCCTTAAAGAGGGTGCTCATTCTTATGGATAAACTCAGTATTCAGGGAGTGAATATAAAATACCTCGATGTTGGAGGTGGGCTTGGTATCTCCTACAGGGATGAGGAGCCTCCTCTACCGAAAGATCTTGCAAAGAGTCTTATTCCACTACTCAAAGGTAGAAGACTCACACTGATTATAGAACCTGGCAGGTCTATAGCAGGCAATGCAGGCATACTCGTCACAAAGACACTTTATCTGAAGAGGGGTGAAGACAGGGAATTTATCATTGTGGATGCAGGGATGAATGACCTCATAAGGCCATCGTTTTACGGTGCATATCACCATCTGCTTCCTGTGATCAGGAAAAAGAGAGATACAGTTCTATGTGATGTTGTTGGTCCTATATGCGAGTCGGGCGATTTTCTTGCAAGGGAGAGGGAACTTAAAAGGGTAAAGCATGGAGAGCATCTCGCTGTTATGGGTGCTGGTGCGTACGGATTTTCTATGAGTTCAAACTACAACAGCCGTCCGAGGCCTGCAGAGGTTCTGGTCAAAGGCAGAGAGCATTTTTTGATAAGAGAGCGTGAGACATACAGCGACCTTGTGAGAAATGATAGGATTCCAGGATTTTTGAGATGAAGATAAATTTCACAAAGATGTATGGCCTCGGTAATGACTTTATCCTTATAGACTGCAGGGAAGAAGAGTTCGGAGTTCGCCCTGAATTTAATTCAGGGTCAGAGATCGGAGATTTAAGCAGACAATTATGTCATAGAAGATTCGGCATAGGTGCTGACCAGCTCTTATTACTTTATCCTTCAAAAATCGCTGATTTTAAGATGCGGATTTTTAATGCAGATGGCAGTGAAGTAGAGATGTGTGGCAATGGGATACGTTGCCTTGCAAAATATATATGGGACAGAAATCTTTCTGATAAGAATACCCTCCATATAGAGACCCTCGCCGGCATTATCAGGCCAGAGAAAGCAGGTGAGATGGTAAAGGTTGACATGGGAGAACCGATTTTAGGTGTTATTGATTACCCATTGCAAATTAAGGACACGGAATTTAAAATCACCTGTGTATCTATGGGGAATCCCCATACAATTATGGTAGTTGACAATCTCTCTAATTTCCCCTTACCATATTATGGCCCTATGATAGAAAATCACCCCATATTTCCTAAAAGAACAAATGTGGAGTTTATAGAGGTGCTTAATCCTGCAGAGATAAAGATGAGGGTGTGGGAAAGGGGTTCTGGTGAGACCATGGCATGTGGGACAGGTGCATCAGCTGCGGCTGTAGCATCAAATATAAAGGGTTTTACAGGGAGAAAGGTAACTGTCCACCTGCGCGGTGGAGACCTTTTTATAGAATGGGCAGAGGACAACCATGTGTATATGACAGGTCCTGCTGTAGAGGTTTTTGAAGGTATAATCGAGAATTAGGGGGTAATATGTTTATCAAAGGCAATGTACGTGAATATTCGAGGACACCATTTGTTACACCTGTAAGGTATTCTGTATCCGTCATGGATGTGAGAGAATTGAAGAAAATCCAAGATACTGCTGTTTCTGTTGACATCAGTAAAGGAGGGCTTGGGATGATAACAGGCTATCCCATCGAGACAGGACATGTCTTGACCTTTAAAGATGAGATAAAGATAAATAACATTACAGCAAAGGCCGCCATTGTAAAATGGACAGGAAAGATTGATAGTAATAAATATCGGGTAGGATTGAAGTTCGTATAAAAAAGAGCAGGGAGGCAGCTATGATTAAAGGTTCAATAGTTGCAATTGTCACACCATTTAAAAATGGGAAGGTTGATGAAAAGGCTCTCGGCGATTTAATAGAGTGGCATATAGGACAGGGAATAAATGGTATAGTGCCATGCGGCACAACAGGTGAATCGGCGACTCTTGATTATAGGGAGCATTACAGGGTTATTAAATTTACAGTCGAAGCTGTTAACAAAAGAGTACCTGTAATAGCAGGCACAGGCGCAAATGCTACTGATGAAACTATAATGATTACAAAAGAGGCTAAGAAATATGGTGCAGATGCAGCCCTTCTTGTATCGCCATACTACAACAAGCCAACACAGGAAGGTCTCTACAGGCATTACAAGGCAGTTGCAGAGGCTGTTGATATACCTATAGTTTTATACAATGTGCCAGGAAGAACCGCAGTAAACATACTTCCAACGACTGTTGCCCGCCTTGCAGAGATTAAAAATATTGTTGCCATAAAAGAAGCTACAGGCGATATGAAACAGGTGAGTGAGGTTATAAGGCTCTGTGGTGACAGGATTACAGTTCTATCAGGTGATGACTTTACAACCCTTCCACTCCTTGCCCTCGGTGGAAAAGGTGTAATATCTGTTTCTGCAAATGTTGCTCCAAAAGACGTATCGAGAATGTGTTCTTTATGGATGAAAGGACAGCACGACAAGGCAAGGGCAATTCATTATAAACTCGAGCCTTTAAATACAGCTATGTTTATCGAGACAAACCCTATACCTGTTAAGACAGCACTTGCGATGATGGGAAAGATAAAGGAGGAGTTCAGGCTTCCTCTTTGCGAAATGACTCCGGCGAATAAAGAGAAGCTGAAAAAGGTCCTTGTTGATTTAAGGCTGATTTAAACATAATTAAAGATATTTTTTGATCATCTCGATATTCAGGTTTTTTACTACAACCCTTTCGATGGTGCCGCTTTCCATATCCTGAAGGTAAGGGAAAATCCCTATGATGGTGACAGGACTGATCTGTCTTATGATCTCTGGATTAGTATCTTCAGCGAGCGTACCCTCAGGCGGGCGGCTATAATTAATAATTATTCCTGCAACTTCAAGCCCTTCTTTTATCGCATAATTGACAGTAAGCATTGTATGGTT
>JACRGU010000014.1 GCA_016212245.1 Nitrospirota bacterium | reverse complement strand
GCCATGAGCTGCTTCATACTCATATTTTCCATCAGGGGATAACAGGACGGAGGTCATTAGCCCTAAGCTGCCGAACCCTGAGGCAACCATATCAGACATTACATCACCGTCATAGTTCATGCACGCCCAGAGCATACCACCCTCACTTTTCATAATCTGGGCTACTGCATCATCTATTAACATATAACGGTATTTGATCCCGGCCGCATCAAATCGGGCATGATTGGCCTTGATTTCCTCTGCAAATATGTCCCTGAAAAGGGCATGGTATTTTTTAGAGATAGTATCCTTGGTACCAAACCAGAGGTCAACCTTCTCACTGAGGGCATAATTGATACATGATTTTGCAAAACTACGGATTGATGCCTCAGTATTATGTATGCCCATAATCACACCAGGGCCTCTGAATTCATGGACAATTAAAGAAACCTTCTTACCTTCGCCAGCCGGAGCAAATACCAGCTCAGCTTTACCAGGCTCTGATACCCTATACTCAACATTTTTGTATATATCACCATAGGCGTGGCGGCCGATAATTATCGGTTTCTTCCACCTGCGTACTGCCGGAGAGATATTTTTAAGAATAATCGGTTTACGAAATACCGTGCCGTCAAGGATTAAACGAATTGTAGCATTAGGGCTCTTCCACTGTTGTTTGAGGTTATATTCTTTTACACGTGCAGTATCAGGGGTTATAGTTGCACATTTAACACCAACGCCATATTCTTTGATTGCATTAGCTGCATCAATAGTAACCTGGTCATCAGTGTCATCACGGTGCTTGATGCCCAGATCATAATAACGCAAATTGGCCTTCAAAAATGGGAGGATTAACTTATCTTTGATCATATGCCAGATGATTCTTGCCATTTCATCACCGTCTATTTCCACAATAGGATTTTTAACCGCAATTTTCATGTCCACCCCTATTCTGTATCGCCTCAGCCTTCACCTTCAGGGTCTCTTCGAGCATCAGGAGGTATTTTAGTATTCAGGGTAAGCTTGGTTGGTTCTACTGCACTCATATTCAGCATCTTGTGTCAATCCTTTCTGTCTTAATCTTAAAAGTTCATGAATAGCAAAATCATCTGCATACTTTACCATAAACATCACCTCTCAAAAACAAAAAAGGCCGACAGGTCACACTGTCGGCCTTTAGATACCTAATCTTTACCGCGCTAGCAAAGGAACAATCAAGAGTGACACAATATTGACGACCTTGATCATAGGGTTCATCGCTGGTCCCGCTGTATCTTTATATGGGTCGCCAACAGTGTCGCCTGTAACAGCAGCCTTATGGGCATCGCTCTTCTTGCCACCATACATGCCTTCCTCTATAAACTTCTTTGCATTATCCCATGCACCACCACCGCTTGTCATCGAGATTGCTAAGAAGAGCCCTGTAATTATAACCCCGATCAACATAGCCCCAAGGGCCTCTTTACCGAGGATGAAACCTACAAGGATCGGCGAAGCTACTGGAAGCAAGGACGGTAAAATCATCTCTTTAATAGCTCCTTTTGTAACAATGTCTACACATTGGCCATATTGTGCTTTAGCCGTCCCTTCCATGATACCTGCGATCTCACGGAACTGGCGCCTGACCTCTTCTACAACTCCTCCTGCTGCTTTACCTACAGCTAACATCAGCCTCGAACCGTAATAGAATGGCAGCAGGCCACCGATAAACAAGCCAGCCAGAACGAGGGGATTTGCAAGCTCAAAAGAGATCTTCTCAATACCGAATGGCTCAAAGGCACGGGAGTATTCAGCAAAGAGAACCAGCGCACAGAGTCCTGCTGAAGTAATGGCATATCCCTTTGTTACTGCCTTTGTTGTATTTCCAACAGCATCCAGGGGATCGAGGACATTCGCACGAACCTTCTCATCCATCTGTGACATCTCGGCAATACCAGCAGCATTGTCAGTAACTGGTCCGTAGGAGTCAATAGCGACTATAATACCTGTCATCGAGAGCATAGAGGCAGCAGCCAGCCCTATCGCAAAGAGACCAACATCTACTTCACCCCTGAATCCGCCACCGAGGGCAAAAGATGCAAGGATGGCGCCTACGACAACCAGACCAGGTGGCATAGTTGACCTCATACTGACAGAGAGCCCGGCAATAACATTGGTGCCATGACCGGTTGTGCTTGCCTTTGCAATCATCTTTACAGGACTAAAGCCCTTAGAGGTAAAGTATTCTGTGATTATCATCATGAGCCCTGTAGCCACAAGGCCAACACCAGCAGTTAAAAGCACCGTCCAGGGTGTGAATGCTAAGGCATCCTTTGATTCTGGTACAAATTTTCCTATAAACCAGACCGAGACGAAGTAGAATGCGATCGCAGCTACAATACCTGCTGCAGCTAACCCTTTGTAAAGTGCGCCCATGATATACTGCTTTGCGCCCAGTCTTACAAAGAAGGTCCCGAGGATGGAGGCTAAAATTGAGACCCCACCTAAAAGCAACGGGAAGAAGGCCCAGGCACTCTCTGCACCAAAGACGGTCTTACCGAGTAGCATTGCAGCCACTAACGTGACTATATAGGTCTCATAGAGGTCTGCAGCCATACCAGCACAATCTCCCACATTGTCTCCAACCTGGTCAGCGATAACAGCAGGATTTCTCGGGTCGTCCTCGGGTATTCCTGCCTCAACCTTCCCTACGAGGTCTGCACCAACATCAGCAGCCTTTGTATAGATGCCACCTGCAACACGGGCAAAGACACTCATAAGTGAGCAACCAAATCCCAGACCAATGAGGGCATAGAAGGCCTCTTTTGGGTTAATTGACTTGGCAATAGTGTAATAGATTGAAATGCTCAGGAGTGCTAACCCTACTACTAAGAGACCTGCTACAGAACCACCCCGGAAGGCTAACCTAAGGGCGTTTCTTAAACTGGTATAGGCAGCCTGTGAAGTCCTTAGATTGCCCCTTACAGTAATCATCATTCCCACATAGCCTGCTGTTGCAGAGCCGGCAGCCCCAAGGAGGAATCCAAAGGCAGCAAGCCAGCTCAGAAAGATACCTATCAGGACGAATAAGAAAACAGCAACAAGTGCGACTGTCCTGTATTCGCGGCTCAGAAAAGCCTTGGCACCTTCCTGTATAGCAGCAGCAATCTCCTGCATCCGAGCAGTTCCTTTATCCTGCTTAACTACCCAGAGCGCTGCAAGTATCCCGTATAAGATACCTATTACTCCACAAATACCAGCGAATATTATGATATTTTGTTCCATCCTTCACCTCCCTTTAGTTTATTCGTTCTTTTCTTAATATTAGTAATATTTCTTTCACCCCCTTCTATTTTTAGATTTGTCCATAGGCGTTCTGCATTACCGCTACGAGTTACTAACCTTCCCCTTCACCTCCTTTTTGTCAGCCAGGGTATTTATCAGAAATATAATCCTTCAGATAATGAATCTCTGCTTCCAGAGTACTTACCTGTGATCTTACAATATCACGAATAGATAAGACACTAATAATCTTTCCATATTCTACCACAGGCGGGTGCCTGATATTCCTCTCTATCATAATCGCCATCGCATAATTTATATCATCATCTGGTGTTGCTATCAGAATATCCTTGGTCATTACATCTTTCACATATATCTTATCACAAGCAGCCTCACCTTTCCTCATCCAGCACCTTAAGGCGTCACGTTCTGTAAACAATCCCACACCACAGGGTTACCTTCTTCCATCACCAGTACTGCGCCAATATTCCTTTCCACCATTTTATTAACTGCCATGCTCACAGTAACACTACTATCAACCGCAATCACCTCAAGCCCTTTACTCTTTAAAAGATCTCTTACCTTCATTGGTTTTACTTACACCTCCCTCTCTGACTGCTTCGCAAAGACCATTGCTGTTGCCCTGTAGACCATGTGAGCCATCTTTGAAAATGGAGCGTATGCAAATAAAAAGAAGACAAATACAAGATGAGTAAAGTATATCAGATAAGCTAAGGCTGCAATATTCGCTAATCTCAATACCTCTGAAAGTATTCCTGTTACTACTATTGCATAAATCACAACTATGAAAAGCCAGTCAAAATAACTACCTATGCCTGCCTTTTCTTTATTTTTATTCCTGTTGATTACAACGAGGGTAATACCAGTAATAAGCGCCAATGCACTTAAATTCCCAAGCCATTTCATAGGGTCTGTCAGCGGATAAGGTGATTCCCATTCCAGACCATATAAATACCAGAAGCCCCAGAGGGCTGTAATAGCAAGACCTATGAATCCATAAAACACAAGCAGATGGGAATTAGCTCTCGCCTTTGTTACCTCACACTTTCTGAATCGTTTATGTAACAATATCTCGACTACAGTCGAGATAATAGTATAAAGAAGAGCACCCTTAAGTATCATCTTCCAGCGACTTTCACCCCCTGCCCTTACCATATCCTTCCAGTATCTGTAAATCCCAAAGACGAATACAAATGCTGCAAAGGCAGACACAGCACCATAAATAATCTCAATATATATGGCAGGCATAAACTCTGCGTAAGAGATACCCCCATCTTCCCCTTTCGGAATGGCAGAGGGATCCAAGTGGCCGAGCGATGAAAGGAGAATAAGGAGGATTACAACAGGGATTGCAAAAAGAAGAACCAGATATTGAGGCCTGCCTACAGCCATTCCTAAAAACCTGGGTACTGAATAATGCTGAATGCTTAGCTTTCTTACAGCACCTAATACCTCACCTGGCTTTGCCCCTCTCGGACAGTAAGCTGTACAGTCACTGCATTGATGGCAGAGCCAGATGTCAGGGTTGCTGAAAAGCCTATCCTTCAGTCCCCATTGTGCATGAATCATCTCTTTTCTTGGGAATGGTCTATTGTCAGGGGTTACATTACATACAGCCGAGCATGTTGCACACTGGAAACATTTTTTTAACGACTCCCCCCCCGACTTTATAACATCCTTTACAAAACCTAAATCAGGACTTATAACCTGCTCTGCCATCTCTTACCCTCCATTTATCATTTGTCCGTCATTCCGCACTTGATGCGGAATCCAGATTCTTTCTTTTTCTGGATTCCCGCTTTCGCGGGAATGACAAAAAGGTAAAATACGCCAAATTATAAATTTTTAAAATCCCTTATACGGATTAGGGCCGAATTCCTTCAACTTCTCCACGAAGGTGTCTAATATCTCTGGTATTTTGTAATATTCAGAGATAGATATTTGTTCCATTTGAACCCTTCCAGACTCAAGCTTTAATCTGTCAAGTGTTTCCGCAACCTTTGATAATCTGATTTTAGCCAGGTGACTACCTGTTGCCATATGGCACTGATAATCGTCGCCATATTGACATCCCAGAATAAGAACCCCATCAACACCTTTTGAAAGGGCATCAGCCACCCATACGAGGTTCATTGAGCCTGCACACCTCAATGGCACTACCCTCACAAAAGGAGTATACTGAAGCCGGTTTAATCCCGCCATATCCAGAGCTGGATAGGCATCATTTTCACACACAAAAACAACAGCCCTCGGCTTTTCCTCTTCTTCTCCAGGTACTTCTATGTTCTTGACCATAGTACCAATCATATCAACTGAATAGTTCTTAAAGGACATGATTCTCTCAGGACATGCACCCATACAGATTGCGCATCTTCTACAACGAGTTGGATTATAAAGAGGATTTGCCTTTTCATCTTCATTAATAGCGCCGAAAGGACACTCCTCCGTGCATCTCTTACACTGGGTGCATTTTTGCAGAAAGATATCTATATAAGATGTATCTCCAACCCTCGGATGCACAGCTTCTCCTCTATCTGTTAATTCTATACACTGGATTGCCTTAAGGGCTGCACCTGTGGCATCTTCTACGGTAGAAGGTATATCCATAGGAGCCCTTATAGAACCAGCAGCATAAATGCCTGTCCTTCGGGTTTCATATGGGAAACAGATAAAGTTTGAGTCAGGATAGCCATAAATTAAGACAGGCGACTCTCCTCCCTGCCTGTATCCAAGATTCAATACATCTGTTTCAATCATAACATATGGAATAAACTCATCCCCTAATTTTACCCCTGGCGGAAGTACTTCCTCACCAAGTGCAGATACCGGGACCATGCCTGTTGCAAGAACAACAAGGT
>JACRGU010000107.1 GCA_016212245.1 Nitrospirota bacterium | reverse complement strand
TTTAACTCAGGCGGGATAAAACCGAGTTGACCGATAATCCCGAACCCCTCTCTGTCAATATGGGCTGCGATTGCAAGGCCGCCGAGAGAATGTATAGTCTCTACTATCTTATTAACAGAAAGCCTTGTTGCCCCTATTAATAGCCTCTTATTAAAATCAAGCACTTCATCTTTCTCATTGACAATAACCTGCATACCGAATACCTCTTCATCATTTTCTCCAAGCTGAAGATTCTCGTAGACAATATCCTGCATTTTCAGAGCATCCTCTATATCGCCAAAAAGACCAAGGATATGGACTTCTTCAGAAGATGTTATCTCGATACCAGAAATGGCATTAATCCCTTTTTCTTTAGCCACTCTTTTTGCAACCTCTACATTCTCTGCAGAGTTATGGTCGCATATGGCAATTATGTTTAAACCAAGAGACGCAGCCTTTTCTACAATACGATATGGGGTTATTAATAGGTCAGCACAGGGCGAAAGACAGGTGTGTATATGGAGGTCTGCCCTGAATTCTACTGGCATCTCAGGCCGAGGGTATAAAGCCTTCCAACAAGCTCAAAGGCAGGTAGAGGGCTTACCAATATTGGTAAGCCCTCATCTTCAGCCTTTTTCAGTGTCTCTGCATCAGGAGTTCTATTATTCACAAGTATAATACCTGAGAGATCTTTGAGTGTTGCAACCGCCACAATATTTTGATGGGTCTGAAGTGTTATCCATATATTGCCCTTTTTACTGTTCGCTATAACATCAGAGAGGAGGTCACTCACATAGCCGCCTGTCACCTCTTTTGTTAAATTAGAAGGTGCTGTTTTGACCTCGAGGGACAAACTATCAACAAGTTCCTGTAGTTTCATCTAAAAATACCATCCTTCGTCATTCCCGCGTAAGCGGGAATCCAGTTAAATTTAAAGTTTCTGGATTCCTGCCTTCGCAGGAATGACATTTTCAATATCCTTTGTGCATTGATAATGTATGTATGTTCCATGTATTACTCCTTTTTTATATTTATAACAAACTCGCGAGTCGTCCCTGCCCCTAATTTGGATGAAATCTTTAGTTCGTTAGTATTCTTTTTGATATTCGGCAGACCCATGCCTGAACCAAATCCCATCTCTCTTATATAATCAGGGGCTGTTGAGTAGCCCTCTGTCATGGCAAGTTCAATATCTTCAATGCCAGGACCTATGTCTTCAACTATAACCTTAATATGATCGGGCGTAATTTTATATCGCATCATGCCTGCCGGGGTATATATTATTACATTCATCTCTGCCTCAAATGAAGCTATCGCAGCCCTTCTTACAATATCGTGATCAATACCCATTTTTTCGAGTATGGCCTTAAGCTCACTGGAGGCAACACCTACATTAGCGAAATCCTTACCTGTCAAGAAAAAAACTCCCTCTATAGTCTTTTTTGCATTCATTTTGCATTGAGTAGCCCTCGCAATCCTTTCTCATATAATCTACCGCAGGCCTCAAACATAGGAAGATTTGTAGCAAGCAAAGGGATCTTCTTTTCCTCGGCAAGGGTGACTGTTTTACTGTTAGGCCTTTTACCTCGTACAAAGATAATAGCCCTTACATTAGCAACCTCAGCAGTGCGTATAAGGTTATACTATATTTTCACAGGCTCAACTTTCACTATATCTATAGGGATTTCGCCATTGTGTGAGAGGTGAGTCAAGGCATTAACGCGGCCATGAGGGAAATGTGTCGGGACATAGACGGTACCATCTGGAATTGTATCAGTGACCTTAGCCTTAAGATATACAGTCCCCTGCCTTGAAGTCACCCTAACATAGGTGTGGTCTAAAATACCAAGCCTCTCAGCGTCTTCTTCATTTATTTCGAGTAAGGGCTCGGAGACAACGAGATCAAGAGATTTAGACCTCGTTGACATGCTCCCTGAATGTTGTAACACATCCCTGATAACCATAGTCAGTGGATAGTCTGCATCTGATTCTTCACCAGGGGTGTAGAGGACAGGATTAAATACCCTCTTTTCAGAAGAAACAAAAGGAGAAACGAGAAGGGGGTTTACCTCTCGGGAGATGTCCTCAAGGGTTTTGATACCCATATCCTTTTCCATCGTCCATGCAAGGTTCCTGATAATCTGCCAGTCGGGAAGTGACTGGCCGGTTGCATCTACCACCCTGTAGACCCGCTGTGCAAGACCCTCGGTATTCATGAAAGTGCCCTCTTTCTCGGCCCAGCTCGACGCCGGTAAAACTATATGGGCTAATTTTGCAGTCTCTGTGAGCGCAATATCTTGGACTATCAAGAGGTCTAATGTCTTTAATGTCTCATTTATTTTTATACTGTTTGGGAAGGTCACAACAGGGTCTTCACCCATGATATAAAGAGCCTTAATAGTATCCGGTTCATATAGCATCTCTGATATAGTTTTCCCATTTCCTGGTGAGCCTGTCGAACCATCCGGCCTTATACCCATCCGATAAAGGCCGGAGGTATTGGAGTATTCTGCCGGTATCTGGAGTGAATCAGGGCTGTCACCCATTAAGGTAATAAGATTCGAAGCAGCTAAGACCGTATCCAATCCCTTTGTATTTTCAGAAATACCGATTGAAAGGGATAACATTCTACTCTTCGCCTTTGCAAATATCTCTGTAGCTTCCATAAGCTCTTCCTCGGTAATCCCTGTAATCTTAGAGACTTTATCAGGTGTGTAATGTTTTAATACTGATTCAAGTGATGAAAACCCTGAAACCTTTGAGACCTTTTCCTTATCAAAAAGACCTCTATCTATTATAATCTTCATTATCCCATTTAAAAGTGCTACTCCTGTCCCCGGTCTTATTCTCAGCCACTGTGAGCTATGCCTTGTGAGTTTCGTTTCCCTGCTGTCAGCAATAATTAACTTTGACCCTTCTCTTTTTGCCCGCAAAATATTTATTCCAAAGACAGGATGGGTTATGCTTAAATCTGACTCGAGGATAAAGATAATCTCTTTACCGAGAGGGGATTTAAGATCTATGTGATGGCCTTTCTGGCCGAATGCCCTCTCTACCAGGGCATAGCCAAAGGCAGCAGAGGAATCAATGTTATTAGAACCAATAACATTTCTCATAAATTTCTGTAGCATGTAGTTATCTTCATTTGTGCATCTGTGTGAGCCTATAGCACCTATAGAAAAGGGTCCATAGTTCTCAGAGATGGATTTAAGGCTATCACTGATATAACTCATCGCCTCATCCCATGATGCAGGCACAAGTTCACCATATCTTCTTATCATCGGTGTTTTTAGACGGTTCTCGCTATAGATATAATCAAAGCCGAATCTGCCCCTTCCACAAAGATTTCCCCCACTTACTCCATTGTCTTCCTTTCCCCTTGAACGTAATATCCTCCCTTCCCTTATTCCTAATGTAAGGGTACAACCACAGCCACAGAATGGGCATATCGTATCCTTTTCCTCGAGGAACCATGCACGTGCCTTAAATTTATAAGGCTTGCTCAAGAGAGCTCCTGTTGGGCATATATCTATACACTGGCCACAATAATCACACTCAAGTATCTCACCAAATGCAGGTTGAACCACTGCAGGGAATCCTCTGCCAATCAGACCTAAGGCGCCCCTGCCCTGATATTCATCGCAGATCCTTACACATTTACCGCAGAGAATACATCTGTTTGAGGTCAGCTCTATTAATGGTCCCCTGATATCAGGAGGGGCCTCTTTCCTGTGTCTTATAAAGCGTGTTTCAGGCTTGCCATACTCATATGCAATGTCCTGTAGGTCGCACTCACCAGCCTTGTCACATACAGGACAGTCAAGTGGGTGGTGGACTAACATAAGTTCCAGCACAGTCTGGCGGATCTTTCTGAGTTTTGGGGTATCTGTCTTCACAACCATCCCAGGTGCAACAGGGCTTGAGCATGCAGCTAAGAGTCTTGGCGATTTTTCTTCCTCAACCACGCACAATCTGCAAGCACCATAAGGTTTGAGTCTTTTGTCATAACAGAGATTGGGCATCTTTATACCATTCTCAAGCGCAGCCTGAAGGATGGTAGTCCCTTCTTCTACTGTAATCTTTTTGTCATTTATGGTCAGCTCTATCATAATCTGTTCCCTCCTATACCCCAGTTGGTGTTGCTACACCTGCTAATTGTAATAGTTCTGCCTCACTGGCCTCACGGGCTGCAGCAGGTAATACTTTTATTGACTTGAATTTACAGCTATCATAACAGCTTCTGCAATGAACACAGAGTTCTTGTATAATCCTGTGTGGCTTTTTCTTTTCACCAACAATAGCCTTTGATGGGCATGCCCTCAGACATGCAAGGCACCCTTTGCAGAGTTTTTCATCTATAAAGAATGTGCAGAGGTCACGACAGACACCAGCAACGCACCACTTATCTTTTATATGTGCCTCATATTCATCCTTAAAATATCTTATTGTTGTAAGAACTGGATTCGGGGCTGTCATACCGAGGCCACAGAGCGATGCTGCGATGATGTCTTTGCAGAGGTCTTCCAGTGTTTCAATATCACCTTCTTTACCACGACCCTCACAGATATCAGTAAGTATATCAAGCAGAATCCTTGTCCCTACCCTGCATGGCACACACTTTCCGCAGGACTCATCTGTGGTGAAACCGAGGAAAAACTTTGCCACACTTACCATACAGTTATCTTCGTCCATGAATACCATACCGCCAGAACCCATGATGGCACCACTCTTTACAATATCTTCATAGGTGACAGGTAGACCAAGGAGGCTTTCAGGGATACAGCCTCCGGATGGCCCTCCCATCTGAACAGCCTTGAACTTTTTCTTTCCCCTCATTCCTCCGCCAATATCATAGACGATCGTTCTTAATGGTATCCCCATAGGAACTTCAATCAGTCCAACATTTTTTATGGCGCCTGCAAGACAGAAGACCTTTGTCCCTGTACTTTTTTCTGTTCCGATACTTTTGTACCACTCGGCACCATTCAGGATTATGAGCGGTATCTGTGCAAGGGTCTCGACATTGTTGAGCACTGAGGGCTTATCCCGTAACCCCTTATGGGCAGGGAAAGGTGGTCTCGGCCTTGGCATACCTCTTTTCCCTTCTATAGAACGCATAAGGGCTGTCTCCTCACCACAGACGAATGCGCCAGCACCCTGATATATCTCAAGGTCAAAGTCAAAACCACTGTCAAAGATATTCTTGCCAAGAAGGCCTGCCTCATAACACTGCTTTATTGCAATCTGTAGCCTTTTAACTGCTAAGGGATACTCAGCCCTGACATAGATATAACCCTGATGTGCACCTATTGCCTTAGCACCTATTATCATCCCCCCAATAACAGAATGTGGGTCTGCCTCCATAACAGACCTGTCCATGAATGCACCAGGGTCACCTTCATCACCATTGCAGAGCATAAACTTCACTTCAGACTGAACCTTTGAGGCAAATTCCCATTTCAGGCCTGTTGGGAATCCTGCACCACCCCTTCCCCTTAATCCTGAATCCTTTACAACCTTTATTATCTCTTCCTGAGTCATCTGTGTCAGTGCCTTTGCAGCAGCCTGATAACCATCCCTCGCAATGTATTCTTCGAGGCTTTCTGGATCCATAAACCATATGTTTTGTAATACGCGTAACTCCTGAAGATTATAAAATGGAAGATCCTTCTGGTGAGGAAGTGCATAATCCTCGACTGGTTTGCCTTCGATCAGATGTGCTACAACAATCTTTCGCATCTTTTCAGCATTCATGTCACAGTACTTAATTGTTTCCTTTCCTATCTCTTCGATTGTTACTATTGGCTCCCTGCCACAGAGTCCTGCACAGCCGGCTGAACCAACAGTTACATCCTTGAGGCCGTTTTTCTTAACCTCATTAATCAATGCATCCATTACATCCTTTGCACCCACGGTGATTCCGCATGTCCCCATATGGACTGTAACCTTTGCCCTGTATCCACCTTCCCTTAAGGCGAAGGTTGCCTTATGTTTTTCTTTAATATTTTTTAAATCTTCTATAGTTAGTCTCTGCATCTTATCACTCCTTTTCCTCTATTATTCCTACTTCTTCTGGATGAGCTTCTTCCATGCCTACTGGTGCATATTTATTAAGGACGCTTACTGCCTTCTTTGGGGTTAACGCACCTTGTGGCTCTTCATCTACCATCATAACTGGTGCAATAGCACAGCAGCCAAGGCAACGGACAGTCTCAAGGGAGAATTTCCTATCCTCGGTTGTATCACCAACATCTATCTTTAATACTTCCTTAAGTTTGTTTAGTATCGCCTCGATACCTCTCACGAAGCAGGCTGTTCCAAGGCAGCACCTGATGAGATGGTCACCCCTCGGCTTCATAGTAAAGAAGGCGTAAAAGGAGACAATACTGTGTATCTCTGCTGGTGAGATATTCAATCCCCTTGCGATTCGTTTTTGTATCTCGGGGGGAAGATACCCTACTATTTCCTGAGCGCGCTGAAGTGCTGGTATCGAGCTACCAGGCTTCTTTTTGTATTCCTTGATAGCCCTGTCTAATTCATTAAGCATGGAAGGAGTGAATTCTTCTCTGGGCTTTTCCTCCACATAGACCTTTCCCTTTATCTTTAATGCCCTGTGTGTTACGTCTGTCAGTACCGCCGGGGTAAAGGGCTTTGGCACGTAATCTATGACACCGAGGGCGAGGGCTTCTTTAATTGTATCCTGTGATGGATAATCTGCAATTATTACTACCCCTGTATCTGGCCTTGATTTTCTTATCCATCCTGTGAGGGTAAGACCATCCATCTCGGGCATCTTTAGGTCAGTGAGGACAAGGCTATAATTATTTTGCTCCATCTTAGTAATCGCCTCTTTTCCACCCAGGGCGCCTTCTACGTCGAAACCCATAGCTTTAAGTGCCCTCTCTGCATTTTTTATTGCAGCAGGCTCATCATCTACAACAAGGATTTTAATATCGTCTGCCATCAATACCTCCTCCTTATTTAGGAAGTTGAAAGTTAAAAGTTATGGGTAAAATTTCATAATACCCAGTGATTTAATGTCTACTAATCTACAAAACAAAATTAAAAATGTCAATCTTTTCCGATGCTCATTTCTTCTGGTTATATCTCCAGACATATTTACCAAGATAAAGAGGAAGAACAAACTTATAACTTTTCACTTTTAACTCTTAAAGTCCCAGTATTTCCATTTTAAATACTCATTAATCGCCCTTGCTGCCTTTTTTCCAGCACCCATAGCTAAGATAACAGTTGCAGCACCTGTAACTATATCTCCACCAGCAAAGACCCCTAATTTTGAGGTCATGCCTGTCTCTTCCTCGGCTACTATGTAGCCTCTCTTGTTTAATTTTAGATCCGGCATAGTTTTTGTTAAAAGTGGATTTGCCCTTGTACCGAGTGCGGGTATTGCTATATCTATTTCAATCTGGAATTCACTGCCCTTTATAGGGACAGGTCTTCTCCTGCCAGATTCATCAGGCTCTCCCAGTTCCATCTTTATACATTCAACCCCGCAGACGTTTCCTTTCCCATCATCAATGAACCTTGTTGGATTTGTTAATAGTAAGAATTCTATTCCCTCCTCATATGCATGGTGAACTTCTGCCTTTCTTGCTGGCATCTCGGCCTCAGAACGCCTGTATATAAGATAAACCCTCTCTGCACCAAGTCTTAAGGCTACTCTTGCAGAATCCATAGCAACATTTCCACCACCAAATACAGCAACCTTTTTGCCTCTCTTTATTGGTGTATCATACTCGGGGAAGAGATATGCCTTCATGAGATTAGCCCTTGTTAAAAACTCATTTGCAGAGTAAATGCCATTTAGATTTTCCCCTAATATTCCCATAAATATAGGCAAACCCGCTCCTGTTGCAATGAAACAGGCATCATATCCCTTATCATTTAATAGTTCATCAACAGTATAGAGTTTTCCAATTACTGCATCAAGTATAAGTTCAACCCCCAGCTTTTTTATATATTCAACCTCTCTTTCTACTATTACCTTTGGAAGTCTGAATTCTGGTATGCCATAAATCAATACCCCACCTGGTTTTTGTAATGCCTCAAATAAGGTAACCTGATGGCCTGACTTGGCCAAGTCAGCAGCGCAGGTTAAACCACCAGGTCCAGACCCTATTATGACTACTTTTCTACCTGTAGGTTTTGGTTTCTCAGGAACCTTAATCTCGCCTTTTTCTGCCTCGTAATCGGCAACAAATCTTTCCAGGTTGCCTATTGCAACAGGCTCGCCTTTCTTACCCAGGATGCATAAAGATTCACATTGAATCTCCTGGGGACATACCCTTCCACAGACAGCAGGTAATGCATTCTTTCCCTTAACTTTATAACAGGCCTCTAAGAATTTCCTCTCTTTAATTAGGCTTATAAATCCAGGGATATCCACCTCTACAGGGCAGCCTTCTCTACAGGTAGGTCTCTTGCAAGATAAACATCTTGATGCCTCCTCAACTGCATCAAAAGGGGTATATCCATAAGGAACTTCATTAAAATTCCTTGCCCTCGTTAGAGGGTCCTGTTCCCTCATCTTTACCCTATTCTTTGGTTTCTTCTCCTCCTTTTTCCCTTCCATCTTATTTAATTCCGTATTTTTCTCTATACCTTTCCAATGCTATCTTTTCCTCATCAAGATACATTTGCTGTCTCTTCATGAGCTGATCAAAATCAACCTTGTGACCATCAAACTCAGGGCCATCAACACAGGCAAACTTTGTCTCACCCCCCACTTCTACCCTGCAAGCGCCACACATCCCTGTTGCATCAACCATGATTGAATTTAGACTGACTATTGTTTTTACATTATATTTTGCTGTTGTCCTGCATACAAATTTCATCATAATTGCAGGGCCAATAGCAATTACTAATTTTATATCCTTATCCTCCCTTAAGAGTTCATCTAAAGGAATTGTTACCACTGCTTTTCTGCCATAAGAGCCATCATCCGTTGTAACAATTAGTTCATCGGATACATTACGCATCTTTTCTTTCCAGAAAATGAGATTTTTTGTCCTTGCACCTATTATCGAAATTATTATATTGCCTGCCTCTTTTAACGCCCTTGCTATCGGATATACAGGGGCAATCCCAACACCACCGCCTATACAGACAACTTTCCCATAATTTTCTATATGTGAAGGAATGCCGAGTGGACCTATAATATCCATTATAAAAACACCCTCATTTAGCGTTCCTAAATGATAGGTTGTCTTTCCAACCTTCTGAAAGACGGTTGTCAAGGTTCCCTTTTCCCTATCAAAATCAGCAATAGTTAAAGGTATCCTCTCTCCTTGCTCATGAATTTTAAGGACAAAAAAATTGCCCGGCTGTACCTTCCTCGCAATATCTTTTGCATCAATCTCGAATAAGGTTACCACATCTGATAATTCTTTCTTCTTTAAGATTTTAAACATTATGCTCGCCTACCTTTAACTTCTAATAATTTGAAGGTGGTGGTTGAATACGTGCCAGCCATAGGAGCCAACCTCTACCCAGATTTTCGCTGATGAAAGCACTTAGGTCCTCATTTACTTGATGGTTAATCTCTTTAATAACACCTGTCATCGGGGCTATCAATTCATGTGTCTCACCTTTGCTGGTCGTTACCTTGGCAAAGGGTTTCCCAGCTATAAAGGTACTTAGCCCTTCCGATATATCTATACAGAGGATTTCGGTAGCAAGGAGCCAATATCTAACGTCACAACCAACCTCCCAGAGACCCTCCATGATGGGCCTTACCCATGTGCCTTCTTTATAGAATATAACTGGATTTTCTTCATATTTTAATCTTAAAGGGACTACATAGTTTCTGAACTCATCGATAAATGACTGCCTTAGTATCCAGCCTCTTTTAACAAAGACCTTCTTTGCTACATTTATCATAAACTCGGGCGTGAATGGCTTTTCTACATACTCAAATACCCCAAGTCTGACCGATTCTTTAGCATCCTCCAGAGTAGGATAGCCTGTAATGATGACCACATCTAACTTTGGTTGAATAATCCTGGATTCTTTTACTACTGTTAATCCATCAATGTCTGGCAGCCCTATGTCCGAGATTAAAAGATCAAATTCCTCGCTACCGATTTTCTTTATTGCCTCCCTCCCCCTGTCAACCGTTACGATATCATAGCCCTCAGCCCCGAGTATCCGTTTGCAGCTTATGGTTACAATATGGTCGTCATCTAATACTAATATCTTCCCCTTTTTCCCCATAAAAATGTCTCCCTATTCTTCCACTTCCAGGCCAATGGCCTTTTTTACTGATGACAGGAGAACCTCAGGTGTAAAGGGTTTCTCAATATAATCATATGCACCGAGCTTTATGGCACTTACAGCGGTAGCAACAGTGCCATATTCGGTTATCATTATCACCTCAGTATCAGGCCATCCTTCCTTGACCTTTCGCAGGACTTCTATACCATCTATGTCAGGCATCTTGATGTCTACCAGCACGAGATCAAATGGCTCATTTTCGAACATCTTCAGGCCATCCACGCCATTCTTAGCCATCTTTACCTCATAACCCTCAGGAGTGAGTGCTCGATGGCAGCTTTCTGTAATTATATCTTCATCGTCTATGACAAGGATTTTACCTTTATCCATAGCTAACTCCATTTAAAAGGACAGGGAATTGCCCTTGAGCGGTTTTTGATTCTGTCGAAGACAGAATCAACCTCGGAGTTCCGACTTTATGTCGGAACGAGAATGAGCGAAAGGGCAATCCCCTGTCCTTACAATCCGCAATTTGCATTGTTATTGTTTATCCCTCATAAAAAGGGAGCCTCACAAAGAAGCTCGTTCCCTCTCCTACATTGCTTTTTACGCGTATCCTGCCTCCGTGGTCTTGAATAATCCCATGGCTTACCACGAGACCAAGTCCTGTCCCCTTCCCAACCGGTTTTGTTGTAAAGAAAGGTTCAAAGAGCTTCTTGATGTTTTCTTCAGATATTCCCTGACCTGTATCAGTAAACTCAACCTCTACAAAGGGATTCCCATTTTCAATAACCTTTCTGGTACAGACGGTAAATGTCCCTTTCCCATCCATCGCATCTGCTGCATTGATGATCATATTTAAGAAGACCTGCTGAATCTGGGATGCATCTGCCTTTATAGGCGGCAGAGATTCATCAAGATTCAGGACAATTTTGATATTAAAGAAATCTGCCTTATGCCGCACCATATTTAAAGAATGGTTCAATATATCATTTATATTTACCGGGCCTTTTTCTACCGAAGTTGCCCGTGCAAATCCTAAGAGTCCCTTGATAATAGTTGAGCATCTGTTTGCCTGCTCAATAATGACCTCGATGTCTTCTCTGTCCTGGCTGCCATCCGGGAATTTCTTCAGCAAAAGATGACCGAAGGTAACTATACCTGTGAGTGGACTGTTTATCTCATGGGCTACACCTGCAGCCATCCTTCCGAGGGATGCAAGTTTTTCAGAATGTATGAGCTGTGCCTGAGCTTTCCTAATTTCTCCAGTCTTTTCCTCAACCTTCTCTTCAAGTGTGTGGCCCCAGTCAATAAGTTCTTTCTTTGCCTTTGCAAGGTCAGTTGTCATAGCATTGAATGCCCTTGCGAGATCTCCTATCTCATCCTTAGTATCTATCTTAACAGTATAATCAAGCTCGCCTGCAGCTACCCGCTCCATACCTGTTGTAAGAGTACCGACAGGGGTGGAGACTAATTTCCAGAGGATTGTACAAAGGGCTATTGAGAAAAGGATGATGCCACCAAAAACATATATTGCTATGACTATCTCTTGCCTTTCTATAGCCTTATCCGCAAAGGCTAAGGAAAGATCAGCTTCAACCAGTCCGAGAACCTTCTGTCATATAGGGTGGACATGACAGGCCGCAGTATAACAGACAGGCTCATTATAGATGGGCTCTATGATATTAAGAATCC
>JACRGU010000106.1 GCA_016212245.1 Nitrospirota bacterium | reverse complement strand
TAAATCACCATTTTTTATTTGCAGTACATTATCCGCATACAGCTTATTGGTTGAAAAAAGCATGCGCTCAAAACATTCTTTCTCTGTCTTGTCGGTGCATGCAAATATGTACCCTTTCATCTTCTATCTCTTTTTTTATACAGTCTTTTCTTCCATATTTTCAAAATGTTACAACATTAATCAACATCTGTCAAAATGCTTTATACCACTTCTACTTTCCAAGCACATCCTTGTGCGTTCCAATGGCTGTAATAATGATACTCATTTTATCTCTAATATATGTTGCCCTATAGTTTATTGTGATGCTGAATGCCCATTGGTCAGTACCCTTTAGTTTCTCATTTCTCAAACCTGGATGAGAGGGATTACCGATTAACCTTTCGATCTGCTCCCAGAATTTTATCCTAATTTCTTTTGGAAGGTCATTAATCCTTTTAAGAACCGTATCAGGGATGACTATATTAGTCGCCAAAGTACTTTCTGGCCTCTTTCACAGATTTAAAAACCTTTACCTTCCCCTTCCTGAGGTCTTTCATAGATTGAGCGATTTGTCCCTGCCACTCCTTTGTCCAGAACCACGCCTGGTCTCTGGGGATCTCTATAACAGGTCTGATTACAATCAGCCCTTCTCTCACATCAACCTCAACACGCTCACCTATCTCAAGAGAAACCTTTTTTCTTACTTCCTCTGGTATTGTTATCTGGTATTTCTCCCTGACTTTGACTGTTGTCGCCATTTATGAACCTCCTACTGTAGGATAGTAATACAATAATACAGGATTGTCAACCTCTTTCTGCGGCTTTTATGACATCTTAGTCCCTATCACCGTCTCGCCTGCCTTCACCTTATCACCTAACTTAACCATAATTTTAGTATCCTTTGGCAGATATACATCAAGCCTTGAGCCGAATTTGATGATTCCGTAACGCTGCCCTTTCTTCAGGGTATCACCTGGTTTTGCATTACAGACAGCCCTTCTTGCAAGAAATCCAGCCACCTGGCGGACAAGGATTTTACCATATTTTGTATTAAGTAGCATGGTAATATTCTCATTCTGTAATGATGCCTCATGTTTAAAAGCTAATAGAAATTTACCGGAGGCATGAACTACAGATTCAACAATCCCGTCACAGGGAGCTCTGTTAACATGGACATTCACCGGTGACATGAATATGCTTATCTCCAGTATATCAGCTTCCAGATAATCCTCCTCATATACATCCTTAATAAGTATCACTTTACCGTCCGCTGGAGATACAAAAAGTCCTTCACCTTCTGGAATTTTTCTTTCAGGGTCCCTGAAGAAAAAGGCCATAAAGATTGTCAGACCAAAAAAGAAGCAAAAAGTGAAAAGTGAAAAGTGAAAAGTGAAATGGGCTGCTAAAGCTATAACTGTAGCGAGAAGAAATCCAAAAATAAAAGGATAGCCTTCAGGGGCAAATCTAATCACGCCTTTGATTTATCTACGAGTTTCCCTTTCTTGAGCCATGGCATCATAGCCCTGAGCCTTGCACCTACCTCCTCTATAGGGTGTTCCTCACCTTTTTTTGTCAGTGCATTGAATACAGGCTTGTTTGCCCTGCATTCAAGTATCCACTCCCGTGCAAACTGCCCGGACTGTATTTCCTCAAGTATCTTTTTCATCTCCTTTTTGGTCTCTTCTGTTATTATCCTTGGCCCCCTTGTGAGGTCTCCATATTGAGCAGTATTGCTTATAGAGTATCTCATAGTGGAGATTCCACCCTCATATATAAGGTCAACAATCAGCTTTACCTCATGGAGGCATTCAAAATATGCCATCTCCGGTGAATAACCAGCCTCAACGAGTGTCTCATAACCTGCCATTATAAGGGAAGTAAGACCACCACAGAGCACAACCTGTTCACCAAATAAATCTGTCTCTGTCTCTTCCCTGAAGGTTGTCTCTATAATACCTGCCCTTCCCCCACCTATTGATGACGCATATGAGAGTGCAATGTTTTTTGTGCTGCCTGAAGGGTCCTGGTAAATTGCTATCAGACATGGCACACCACTTCCCTTTGTGTATTCCGACCTGACAAGATGTCCTGGCCCTTTTGGTGCAACCATAAAGACATTCACATCTGATGGAGGTACTATCTGTCCGAAATGGATATTGAAGCCATGGGCAAATCCCAAAAAGGCCCCTTTTTTAATGTTAGGAGCTATCTCTACCCTGTAGATATCCGCCATATACTCATCAGGGACGAGCATCATTATTACATCTGCCTCCTTAGCAGCCTCTGATGCTGTGAGGACTCTGAAACCAGCATCCTTCGCCTTTTCCCAGTTTACCCCTTTTGTTTCACCCACTATTACATCCATGCCACTATCTTTGAGATTATTAGCATGGGCATGGCCCTGGCTTCCATAACCTATAACAGCGATTTTCTTATCCTTAAGAATCTCTAAATCTGTGTCTTTATCGTAGTAAATCTTGACCATCGTTCCCTCCTTAAATACTCTTAAATCAAATAAGCTGTATTATATTACAACTCCGGGATTTTTTCTATTTTCTCCTGATTCCTCAGCTAACTCTTTCTCTTATCCCTCTTTATAAGTACCAGAAGGGGAAGGGTGCAGATTATAAGTACACTCAGGAGATAAAAGGCATCATTAAAAGATAGCATTGATGCCTGCTTCAATAACTGCCCATAGATAGCACCCAAACCTCCATGCTGTGAGATAGAGACATCAAATCCCCTCTGTTGTAAAAACTGGGCAGCCTGTGATGAGGCTAATTGATAACTCGTGTCAAATGGAGTGAGATGTTCCACAAGATGGACCTGATGAAACTGTGCGCGCCTTGCAATCATTGTGGTAACAAAGGCAACACCAAAACTGCCACCAAGGTTTCTCAGGAGATTGAAGATTGCGGTTGCATTACCCATCTCTTCTTTTTTTATGGATGAAAAGGCAAGGGTCATTAAGGGTATAACAGTAAATCCCATCCCTATTCCTAAAACTATCCTCGGCCATGCAACTGAATAGAAATCTGCATGGAGGTTAAATCCTGACATGAGATGTGTGGAATAGGCGCATACGATTATACCAAAGGCAAGGATACACTTTGGATTTATCTTTGTGATAAGCCGTCCTGCTATCGGCATTGCTATCATAGTTGCAACGCCCCCAGGGCCAAGAACAAGTCCTGCAAGGGTGGCAGTATATCCCATAAGTGTCTGAAGATAGATGGGCAGTAACACGATGCTCCCGAATAGATTGAAGAATGTAAAGAACATTACTATATTACCTGTGCTGAATGAGATATTCTTAAAAAGCCTTAGATTTACCACTGGATGTTCTGCAAACAATAGCTCAACCACGACAAAGATTGTAAGAGATGTTACAGAGATGATAGCAAGCCATGAGATTAAATCAGATGCAAACCAATCCCTCCTCTGGCCCAGATCAAGAATGACCTGTAGACATCCGATACCTGTGGCTAAAAGCAGAATGCCCATGTAATCTATCTTCATTTTTATCCTTTTCATATATGGTGGGTCTATGATAAAAAATAGCACCATCGCAATAGAGAGTAACCCTATCGGTACATTGACATAAAATATCCATGGCCATGACCAGTTATCAGTTATCCATCCTCCTAAGAGAGGGCCCATTATAGGTCCAAACATGATTCCTATTCCAAAGATAGCCATTGCCATACCCCGCTGCTCGGGTGGAAATGTCTCAAGAAGGATAGCCTGGGAGAGTGGTTGCAAACCACCTCCTCCTATACCCTGAATAACCCTGAAAAAGATGAGACTGCTGAGGCTTCTTGAGGAACCGCACATAAAAGAGCTGACTGTAAATAATGCAATTGAGGATATCAGATATCGCTTCCTTCCGAAAAGCCTGCTCAACCATCCAGAGATAGGAATTATTATTGCATTCGCTACGAGATAAGAGGTTATCGCCCATGTGGACTCATCAATGCCTGCAGAGAGGCTTCCCCTTATATGGCCGAGTGAGACATTCACAATAGACATATCCACTATCTCTATAAGAGTAGGAAGCATTACGGTCATTGCAACGAGCCACTTGTTCATAAAAATTACCTGTTAGATAGGGTTTGAGGATTCAAGGGTTCCTGTATGGGCGTATTGCAATACGTCCCTACATCCTGATCCCTCGACCCCTTGAATCCTTTAATCCTTTATAATAATCGTTGGCACAACAGACATCCCTATTCTCAAGACATGTCCTGCATCTGTGCCCTTCTCGAAGACAATCTTCACCGGAATTCTCTGAACAACCTTCACATAACTTCCTGTTGCATTCTCAGGAGGGAATAAAGAAAAGACTGCGCCTGTGCCTGCCATAACGCTATCAACCCTGCCTTTAAATATCCTTTTAGGGTATGTATCCACCTTTATCTCAACACGCTGTCCTGGCCTTACCTTCTCAAGCTGTGTCTCTTTATAGTTTGCTACCACCCATATATCGCCGAGAGGCACAACAGCCATAAGGGGTTGGCCTGCCTGAACCTGATTGCCTGATTCAACAGATTTCCTTGTGATATATCCATCAGATGGGGCATAAACCTTTGTGTAACTGCGGTTTAACTCTGCTGCCCTAAGGGAAGCCTCTTTCTGTCTGATTAAAGCCCTTTGAGGTTCTATGGCTGCCTCTGTCTGTTTTATAAGTGCCTTCTGTGTTTCGAGGCTGGCCTCTGCCTGTCTCAACTCCCCATTCGCAGCCTTTACCTGAGCAAGTGTAATATCGTATCCTGTCTTTGTCTTTTCATACCTTTCCTTTGAAATAAAATCTTCCCTGAAGAGATTTTCAGCCCTTTTTATATCTATCTCTGCCTGCCTCATGTTTGCTTCCTGGAGTTCAAGATTTGCCCTCGCTGCCTCGACTATTGCCTGAAGCTCCTCAAATCGCTGCCTTGATGCATCAAGCCTATACTTTAGTTCTGAAAGTCTTGTCCTTTCTGCATCTAATGCTGAGGATGCCTCTCTTACCCTGACATCAAAATCCTCGGAATCTACCTCAACAAGCACTGCGCCCTTTCTGACAAACTGATTATCGGTTACATAGATATTCTTTATTGTCCCAAGGACTTTTGAACTCACAGTATGGATACGTCCTTCAATAAAGGCATCATCTGTTGTGATATGGATCTTCTTATACTGTATATAAAGATAACCTGTGATACCACCCACGATTGCAATTATTGCAAAGATTAAGGCAGCAATAATCTTTCTTTTATGATTTGCAGGAGCAGGTGCCTTAATCTCTTCCATATTATCCTCCTTCTTACTGCCGACCCTCGACTCTCGACTTTCTCATAAACATTCCCTGTAATTCATCAAATAAATCATATGCAACAGGGACGACTACAAGGGTAAGAAATAAAGATGTTAAAAGTCCACCGATAGTTGCGATTGCCATTGGCGCGCGGGTCTCTGCACCTTCCCCAATGCCAAGTGCTATAGGAAGCATGCCAAAGATTATCGCAAAGGTGGTCATCAGTATAGGTCTTAACCTTATTGGGCCTGCGGTAAGTATTGCCTCCTTTCTCTCCATACCCCTTGCCCTCAATGTATTTGTATAGTCCACAAGTAAGATTGCATTTTTCTTAACAAGACCCATAAGAAGAATAATACCTATAAGACTGAAGATATTAATGGTCTTTCCTGTAATGAAAAGAGCACCAAAGGCTCCAATAAATGAAAATGGCAAAGAAAGGAGTATTGTGAAGGGATGGATAAAGCTTTCAAACTGTGAGGCAAGGACCATATAGGACATAATAATCCCGAGCACAAGGGCGAAGATGAGATAATAGAATGATTCACCCAATATCTCCCCCATTCCTTTATACATCCCAGAATAGTCAGGAGGAAGGATCTTAGCTGATATAGTATCGAGTTCTTCTTTAGCAGTTCCGAGAGGCTTTTCTTCAAGATTTGCAAAAAGTGTTATAGCCCTCTGTCTGTCAACCCTGTTTATGATATTTGGCCCACCAGCCTCTTGGATCTTTATAATATTTATAAGTTCCACCAGTCTTCCGTCTTTTGCCCTCACATAAAGTTTCCCTATATACTCAGGTCTCGACCAGTCCTCAGGATTAAGCCTCAACCTCACATCAAATCTCATAACTCTTACTTCATCCTTGAATTTTGTTACATCTACTTCACCACCTATAAGGAGATTCACAGCTTCTGCAACAGTGGCAATATCCACATCGAGGTCTGCTGCCTTATCCCTATCTATGTAGACCCTGAATTCAGGTTTCCCTACTTCGAGGGTCGTATCAACATCAACAATTCCTGGAAGCTTTGAAAATTCATCAACGATCCTTTTCGTATAATCTGAAAGGAGATTTAGATCCCTTCCCCTGATACTATACTGGATAGGAACCATCCTGACACCACCTCCTATAAGGGAAACATTCTCGGCGGTGCCCTTAAGACCTGGTGTCTCCCTGAATTTCTTTCTAACCTCAGCCATTATCTGCTCCTGGTTTCTCTTTCTTTCAGCCTTTGGCTTAAGGGCTATAAACATTATTCCCTTATTGACCTCCCTTGCCATGCCTCCAGCAAAACCCTGGGCATAAAATACAGTCTTCATCTCAGGTGTAGACCTTATAATATCCTCTGCCTTTTTAAACATCCTCTCAACCTCATTAACTGAATAATCAATCGGTGCCTCAAGTCTTACAATGAACCTTGACTGGTCTTCAGGGGGATGAAGCTCCTTACCAATAAACCTCACCATGAAGATACTGAAAATAAAGATGATCGTTGACAGGATTAAAACAATCATCCTATAATCAAGGGCAATCTTCAACAATTTCCTGTAAAGTTCTTCGATTTTTTTGTATCCCTTATCAAGCCAATGTGAAATTCGAGAAAGTAACAAGTGACGGGTGACGGGTGACGGGTTTAGTTCGGAGTTCGGAGTTCGGAGTTCGGAGTCTTTCTGACTTCTGACTTCTGACTTCTGACTTCTCAGATATCGTGATGCCATCATTGGTATAAGTGTAAAGGATACAAATAATGATACAAGCACTGCAAAGACAACAGTAAGGGCAAACTGAAGAAAAAATCTTCCTATAATGCCCTTCATAAATGCTACAGGGAGGAATATAGCTACTATTGCGAAGGTTGTTGCCATAACGGCAAGCCCTATCTCACCTGTTGCGAATGAGGCAGCCTCCCTCGGTTTCATCCCTTTCTCAATATGCCTATGGATATTCTCTATGACGATTATTGCATCATCTATGAGTATTCCGATGGATAAGGAGAGGGCAAGCATAGTCATGTTATTGAATGTAAATCCAAAGGCATTCATGATGGTAAAGGTAGAAATAATAGATGTAGGGATTGCTAATGCACTAATGAGAGTAGTTCTCGTATTTTTCAGGAAAAGAAAAACCACAAAAATGGCAAGTATGCCTCCATAGATCAAATGATACTGGACCTCCCGTATAGAGCGCTTTATAAAGTCCGACTGATCAAAAGATATTTCAAGTTTTGCTCCGGGAGGTAAGGTCTTTTTTATACTCTCAAGTTCCTTCTTTATGCGGTTAATCACCTCAACTGTATTTGTGCCTGACTGTTTCTGAATGCCTAATCCAACCCCTGGCACACCATTAAACCTTGCAATAGTGCGCCTTTCTTCCATACTGTCTTCTGCCCTCCCGATGTTTCTGAGCCGTACAGGTGAGCCTTTATAGTAGGTGATTGTGAGGTCATTGAAATCCTGAGCTCTAAGAAACTCTCCCTTTACTTTTATAATATATTCTTTTGTTTCACCCTCAATCCTTCCGCCTGGAAGCTCTACATTCTCCCTCTGGAGTGCCCTCATTACATCATGGGCTGTTATCTGGTAGGCAGAGAGTTTATCGCTGTCGAGCCATATTCTTACCTGCCTGAGCCTTAGTCCTCCTAACCATATGCCTCCAACACCAGTTATCCTCTGTAACTGTTCCTTTAATACCTCATCAGCATAGGTAGATAGTTCCCTTACAGATTTCTCCCCAAAGAAGGCGATCCACATAACAGGTGTTGCATCAGGGTCTATCTTCTGTATCACAGGCTCATCTATATCCCTCGGTAGCCGTCCTCTTATGGCAGAGATCTTCTCTCTCACATCCTGCACAGCAAGGTCAATATCACGTTCGAGAACGAACTCAACTGTAACAACAGAGACACCCTCTGTGCTTGTTGATATAATGCTTTTTACACCATTAATAGTATTTACAGCACCTTCAATCTTGTCTGTAACATCAATATCCATTATCTCAGGGCTTGCACCTTTGAGATTGGTAGTGATGTTGACCATCGGGAACTCAATCTTCGGGAAAAGATCAACCCCTATCCTCGGATAACTAACAATGCCGAGGACAACAAGGCCGAGGATGACCATTGTTGCAAAGACAGGTCTTTTTATTGATGTATCAGCGAGCCACATTCACCTTTGCCCCTTCAAACAGATTCTGCTGACCGACTGTGACGACCATCTCTTCTTCTTTTAAACCTTCTATTACTTCTGTATATTCTTTGACTTTCAACTCTTGATTCTCGAGTCTTGACTGTAATTCATATTTCTGTCCTATCTTTATTAATCTTTCTTTTGCCCTGTCCCCTTCTATAACAAAAATCTTAATCTTCTCTGCTTCATAGAG
>JACRGU010000108.1 GCA_016212245.1 Nitrospirota bacterium | reverse complement strand
CCGTATTTTGAAAGCAACCCTTTAGCCTGATACTCATGTATGTTCATTAATCCTCCTTATCTTTTTCATATTTATAAATGGAATTTATCAGCTTTTTCAGAACCTCTCTATTCTCCATATAAAACCTCACAACCTGCCATCTGAAATTAAGATACCTGTGTGCAAGGCGATTCCTCTGAACCGCAAATTTTGCAAGTGACTCACTTTCATCTTTATTAAAGCCAAAACAATCGCCAACCTTTCGCATAACATCGGGATAACTCTCCGCCGATATATTTTTTTCCGTTAATATTGCTCCGCTGACCTCTATAACAGCAGTCAGTATGTTCTCAATAGTCCGGTCAATTAACTTCTGTAGCTTTGTATCTGCTGCATAATTCTGCCATGTCTTGAGCTTATACTCCGACTCAAATTCATCTATCTCTTTTGTAATATAGGCAAGAGATTCCATTATCCTTCCCTTTGCATATTTAAACTCAGGCACGATTAAGGGCCTCCAGCCGTGTCATTACAATATCAGATTGCCATTTTATTCCGAAGATACAGAAATCTTCCATCTGATAAATTGCCTTAAATTTAATATCAGCATATCTTGTAAAATCCCTTATGAAGACAGGTATACTATTAACAATAGCATTATAATGAAGCATTGGCTTTGATAACTCTCCATCAATATAAAGCACATTTGTTTCATGTCTTAAAAGGTCGGTAAACTCCACAGATAAAGTGCTTACCAGATCAAAAGCCCTTTCTTCACTCATCTCTTGACTGAACAGCACTGCCACATCAATATCCGATTCCTCCTTTGGATACCCACCTGCATAAGAGCCATACAAAAATGCCATATCTATCTCATAAATATCTGCATGCCTTTGAAAGTAAGATTTTAATTCCAAAATGATCTCATCTTTATACATCATGCCCTCATCTCTTCCAAAAGCCTTCGCTTCTCTGTAACCTCGGCATCGGAGAACACCGGTGCATCGGTGATGGAGACCTTTTTATCCTTTCCTGTATCCATATCCTGAGCAGTTACATGGATGATGCCGTTTACATCCACATCAAAAGTTACCTCGATACTCGGTTTCCCTTTTGGTGCAGATGGTATGTCCTCGAGATGAAATCTGCCGAGGGAGATAAAGTTTTCAGAGATAGCTTTTCTTTCTCCCGTAGATGTTGACAACTGACTGTTTTCCTGGAGTATATGTATATCCACCACATCCTGAAAATCCCGGACGGTTGTAAACACCCTGCCTTTTGCCGATGGAATGGGTGTATTTCTTGGTATTACAGGCACAAAATATCCTTCATCGTCTTCAACTCCCAGCGTATGAGATATGACATCTATAAACTGCATTTCTTCAATCTCCCGAGAAATCAGTCCTGCCTGCACAGCAGCGCCGATTGCAACACATTCATCGGGGTTTACACCCTTAAATGGCTGCTTTCCCGACAGCCCGGTAATAAATTTTTCGACAGCAGGAACACGGGTTGCACCGCCTACCAGTATAACCTTATCAATATCACGAAAACTCATCCCTGCATCTTCCATAACCTGTTTAGTTGGCAGAAACATTCTATCTATAAGATCATTTGTCAGCTCCTCGAATTTTCTCCTTATCAGTGTCATATTTACATGGAGAGGACCATTCTCATTAAAGCTTATATAGGGAACCTGTATCTTCGCTGTCTCCGTGTATGAGAGGTCTTTCTTTGCATTTTCCGCTGCAATGACCAGCTGCTGCATAGCTGCTGGGTCCACTCTTAAATCTTTATTAAACTCCACATTGAACTGCTCTACAAAGTAGTTTACAAGTCTCTGGTCATAGTCATCGCCGCCGAGATAGAGGTCTCCATTAACAGCCTTTACTTTTATAGTCCCTTTCTTAACCTCGAGGACAGATACATCAAATGTCCCTCCGCCAAGGTCAAAGACCAGTAGATTTTCATCGCCTTCTATATTATTAAATCCATAGGAGAGTGCAGCCGCAGTCGGCTCGTTTATTATCCTTACCACATCGAGTCCTGCAATCCTTCCGGCATTTCTTGTCGCCTTCCTCTGATTATCGTTGAAATAGGCTGGAACTGTAATAACAGCCTTTTCAACCGCAGACCCAAGGTAGTCTTCAGAATATTTTTTAATCTTCTTTAAGATTAATGCGGAAATCTCCGTTGGAGAATATTCCCTTTCTACAATACTGACTTTGTGGGGTGTGCCCATCTTTCTCTTAATGGAGAGGACTGTCCTCTGCCTGTTCAGAACAGCCTGAGATTTACCGGACTCGCCCACCAGCACCTCATTCTCCTCTGAAAATGCCACAACAGAAGGGGTCAGGCGGTTACCCCTGTCATTATGAATTATCCTTGGCTCGCCATTCTCTAAAATTGCTGCAGCAGAGTGGGTAGTCCCCAAATCTATACCGATAATTTTCTCGCTATTCATAAAATTTATTTAAAAGAATAGCATAATCTTAAAAAACTTTATATATTTTAATAAAAACTTTATAATAAGGCAATATGTTAGACAATAATTCTTTAAAAATAATCTACAAGCATGCTTTGCAGGAGTATCCAAATGAATGCTGCGGGATAATTACAGGAGATGGAAAGGGGCTTGCCGTAGTCCACAAATGTAAAAATATACAGAATGAGCTGCATGAGAAAGACCCTGCAAGACATAAGAGAGATGCGAGGACTGCATACTACATAGAACCAAAGGAGATGCTCGCCATTTTTAATGAGGCGGAAAAGAAGGGATTAAAGATAATTGCATTTTATCACTCCCATCCTGAGCATGGAGCATATTTCTCTCAGGAGGATTGGGATATGGCAATGTTCGGGGATGAGCCATCATATCCCGATGCCGAATATATTGTGGTTTCAGTTTTTCAGGGCAGGATAGATGAGGCTGCTTCATTCAAATGGGATGAAAATAAAAGAGAATTTCAAAAGAGGGTGGTAGTTTAATTTTATTCTTCTTAAATAGAATATTCTGATTTAATGCCCGAAGCCTATAACCGTTCTCTCTGCTTTTTTGAAACATACCTCTTTAAGCAGCGCATCAATTAGTTTCTGATGAGTTATCGCAGCATGGTCAACCAACGAAAACTGCTCTTTTACCACAGCAAAATCACCGGGAGTCAGATTCCTGCTGTTTTTTATCTGTCCAATTTCTTCGGCAGATAATTGAATTCTTTTAGACACCAATGGCTCTAATAATGCCTTGTAAAAATGTAGATTCCCTTCGGGTGTCAGAGGGCGAAACTCTATCTTAAATCTGAACCGCCTTAATGCCGCATGGTCTAAACCATCTATATCATTTGTTGCGAAAATCACAATCCCCTTAAAATTGTCAAGCTGTGCAAGTATCTCATTTGTAAAACTCTTTTCCCATGAGTGATGGGCAGAAGTTCTCGGATAAAGGAAGCTG
>JACRGU010000109.1 GCA_016212245.1 Nitrospirota bacterium | reverse complement strand
TTTTGTGCCTGATATATTCGACAAGGCCTAACAGGCTGCCAGTTGCTATTGAGATAAACCACGATAACGAAATTGCTGTTGCGACCTCTGGCTTGACTCCAATAAAGCCGAATAGTAGTACAAAAGCGCCTTCTCTTACACCGATGCCAGATATGGATATCGGCACAGTTGTAAGCGTGACGATAATAGGCAAGAAAATCAGACATGCAAGAAATGGGATGTGTTGTCTTATACCGAGCGCGAGGATATACACAGCAAGGATACTCGAGAGCTGGACTAACGCAGATATGAACAATGCCTTTCCAATAACTCCTTTCTGATTTCGATATGAATGGAAATAGTCATAAAATTCCGCGAGTATCTTCATCCTTTTCCCTAATCGCAGGCCGAAGATTAAAAGGCTTGCGGTAATGAAAGATAAAACAATGATGGGCAGCAGCCATTCTACAGGTGAACCCTGAATGTATCTATAGCCAAAAGGGAAGGCGATAATACCAATAATCATTAATGTTACAAAGCCAAGATATCTATCCATAAAAATAGAAGCCAGGGTAAGACTGCCCTTCCCTGTTACCTGATACAGATAAAAAGCCTTAACAGCATCTCCTCCAATGAGCCCTGGAAGGAGGGTATTAAAGAAGGAGCCTATCATATATAGAGAAAAGAGCTTTCTAATCCTGAGCATTTCTGGAAGAAGGAGCTTCCACCGTAATGTCGATATTAACTGAGCAGATATATAAAGGAATATGGCTGAAATGAAGGCAGGAAGGCTCATACCTCTCAGTGTCGAGAAGACCTCCTTAAGCCCTGTTCTTGATAAAACAATATAAAGAAGTACAGAACTTATAACAAGCTTGAAGGTGAGAAAAAATATCCTATTTGGTTTCAGGGCCAAGGACCTTCTTAATCACATAGATGGGTTTTCTCTGACTTTCGTGATAAACCCTCACGAGCATTTCTCCTAAAAGTCCCATTCCGATAAGCTGGATCCCAACGATAATCAGAAGGGCGCCGAGCAAAAGGAGTGGCCTTCCTCCAATATCACGGCCAAAAAAGAGTTTATCTATGCTCAGGTACAGGGATACGAGAAAACCTAAAAACCCGCTTATCAGCCCAAGAGGACCGAAGAATTGAATCGGTTTTGTGGAAAAGCTCTGGAGGAATTTTACAGTGATTAAATCTAAAACAACCTTTATTGTGCGTGAGATACCATACTTTGATTTTCCCCTACGCCTTGGATGGTGGATAGTTTCTACCTCTGCAACCCTGACACCATACCAGCTCGCAACAGCAGGGATGAACCTGTGCATCTCGCCATAGAGTTTCAGATTTTTAATCACATCTCTCCTGTATGCCTTGAAGGAGCATCCGTAGTCATGAAGCTTCACACCTGTGACATTACTTATCAGCCAGTTAGCGATCATTGAAGGGAGCCTTCTACGAAAGAATGGGTCTTTCCTCTTCTTCCTCCAGCCACTCACAAGATCATGGTCTTTTACAAGCTCGAGAAGTTTAGGGATGTCAGCAGGGTCATTCTGGAGGTCTCCGTCCATTGTAACAATAACATCCCCACGGGCAAAATCAAACCCTGCTGCAAAGGCTGCGGTCTGCCCAAAGTTGCGCCTCAGGCTCAGTACAATAACACTTTTATCATTAGCCTGAATCTCCTCGAGGATAGAAAGAGTCCTATCGGTGCTACCATCATCCACAAATAGTATCTCGTATTCCTTTTTGAGAAGGTCGAGTGACTCCCTCAACTTCTCATGGAGTATCTGGACATTTTCCTCTTCATTATAAAGGGGTATGACTACAGAAAGTGTCATTAATAGCTCTCCGGTTTCTCTTCCTTTAATCCCTTAAAATCGTAACACAGAAATATAGAATAATCCCTAATTTTAATCTGTTTTTTAGTATAAGCTGTAAAAACCCTTTTCTCAACCTTCTCAAAGGCACTGGCAACCTTATCAGGTATTGTAGTATCTCCTATTCTAACAAAAATTGCATCATAATGAAGAAGATTATTAAATCCAGGCCAGAGGTCATACTGGTTCATCCTGTGGCCGAGATTAAGGCTATATGTTACAGGATGCCCATTTACATAAAATGCAAGTTCGCTCGAAACCTGGTATCTGTCAGAAAATATAAATACAGGACGGATTGCAGACATCCCTTCATATATCCTTGTCACCTCTGCTCCGAGCCCTTCCCATCCGCGGAGCCTGGATGTCGGATCCTGCTTAGAAGGAAGGTTGAGTATTGAAGGGTAATGGGCTACAGAAGTTACAATTACTGATAGTAGAACTGCAGTTGTGATGAGAATTCTTGTAACTCTTCCTTCAGAGTGAAATCTTTTTATGTAGAATGCAGAAAAGGCAATAATACCTGTTAAGTATCCTGGCAGTGCCCAGTTTGCCTGCACCTTACCATGGATACTCTTTAACAGGAAAAATGCAATGACCGGGACAGAAAACCACAATAAAAATCTGGACTGTGGATTGTGGTTTAATTTTTGAAGCCTGAATAAGGCATAAAACATCATAAAAAATAGAATCGGTGTAATAATTCCAATTTGTGATCCAAAAAAATCAAGGAAATCCTCCAACCACTGACTGCTGACTACTGACCACTGACCACTGAGATGTGCCTGACCTGCAGTGTGTCTAAATGTAACCCAATCATGATTCGCATTCCATATTATCACAGGGCTGAAGATTATGAGGCTGGTGATAAATGCAATATAAGGGCCTTTTGTAAGCAAGAGACCTCTATTTTCTTTCGAGAGTAATAGAAATAAAAAGGCAGAGAGATAAAAGAATGCCATGGTATATTTTGTTAGAAGGCCGACGCCAATGGATAGGCCGAGGAGAAACCAATATATTAGTGACGAGTGACGCCCTGTACCATACGGTGCAGGGTGACGAGTGACGAGTGACGAGTTATTTAGTTCGGAGTTCGGAGTTCGGAGTTCGGAGTTTTTTGTTGAACGATAAAATAAAAACAGTGACAGTATCCAGAAAAATATAAATGGAGAATCTATTGTGAATAAGATGCCGAAAGTGGAAAAAAGAGGGACTATTTGCATTAATACAGCTGAAGAAAGTCCAACCTGTTCATCATACAGTTTCTTCCCTAAGATATAAAGTAGAATACTGCTTATTGCAGAAAAGATAACAGCCATTATCCTTATGCCCAAGACAGTATCTCCAAATATGGATGTGCCGAGATAGACGAGATATGCGATCATCGGACCCTTTGAGTAGTAGCTCCAATCGAGCCTTCTTGACCATTCCCAGTAATGTGCCTCGTCCGGGCTGAGGTCGAGCGGACCTCGTGTTATGTAATAGATACGAAAGAGACTGAGGGCAATGAGAAAAATAAATAGTATGGTTGTGTAAGGCTTCTCTTTGAATCTATCAGATGACCATTTGTATAAACCAATAACAGATATTGCTAAGACAACACCCAGCAATGCTCCAGCAAGGACATCAGAGGGATAATGCACGCCAACATAGACCCTCGAAAAACCTACAAGTAATGCAACAATAATAAAGGCATATCGCAGCCTCTCTTTAAATAGGATATAAAATGGCGTTGCAAAGGCAAAGGCATTTGCAGCATGATTGGATGGCATAGAATAAGAGCTGCTGCAACCAACAAGAAGATGGACACCTTCGAGCGTATTGCATGGCCGTGGCCTTTCAAAAATTTGTTTAAGAATATATGAACTCCAATCAGAAAGGGCTAAAGAGGCAAAGGCAATTGCTAAGGCAATGCCTGCCTTTTTTCTATCTTTAAAAAACAAATAGATGAAGAGGGGAAAAAACAGGAGATAGTTCCTGCTCGTAATAAAAGGCATGATGGCGTCAAACAGGTTGTTCTGGAGGGTATGATTAATAGAGAAAAATAGAGATGTATCTATTTCAGAGAGGCTCATTTACTACATGCCTCATTGCCCATTTAATTACCTCTTCTACTAGTGCCTCGATAGTCGCCTCTCTGGGCATAATGTCAACCTTAAGCCCTGCATTTTCAACAGCCCTTGCTGTCACAGGCCCGATGACTGCGATAGCTACTCCTTTGAGGAGTTCGTCAGCATCCTCACCCATTATCTCCCTGAAGTTATTGAATGTAGCTGCACTCGTGAAGGTGGCAATAGAGATTTTCCCCTCTTTTAAAAACCTCCTTAGTCTTTTCCCATGGATTTCTGGTTTTATTGCCCTGTATGTGACAGGGACATCTATCTCTCCGCCGAGTTCCCTTATCTTTTCTGGGAAGACCTCTCTTGCTACCTCTGCCCTCGGAAGTAAAAATCTCATTCCCTTTAACCCGGAAGCTCGGAAGTTTGGAAGTTCGGAAGTTACTTCTGCTCTTCCGCTCTTCTGCACTACAGCACTAATAAGCCCTTCCGCATTGAATTCATCTGGTATAAGGTCTACTTTAATACCATAGTTTCTGATTGCCGCTGCTGTCTTTGTGCCTATAGCACAGATCTTTATCCCCTTTAAATCTCTGATGTCTCTCTCTTTCTCAAAGAACCTTTTTAAAAAATAGTTCACACCATTTCTGCTCGTGAATATCAGCCAGTCATAGGTCTCTATCTTAGCGATTGATTTATCTAGCTCATCATAGCTTTCTGGAGGTACAATCTCTATCGTTGGAAATTCAATTATCTCTGCACCGAGTTCTTCTAATGTCTCAAACCCTTCAGGATGTTCTCTTGTTACAAGGATTCTATGGCCAAACATTGGCTTTTTCTCATACCATTTCAGAGATTCCCTGAGCCTTACAACATCTCCTACTACCATCACAGCAGGCGGCTTGATATCCTTCTCTTTCACAAGCTCGACAATATTTTTCAATGTACCGGTGATTGTCCTCTGGTCAGGCCTTGTGCCCCATCTGATTACAGCAACAGGTGTATCAGGGCTCCTGCCATTGGCGATTAATTTTTCTGTAAGCAGATCTATATTTTTTACAGCCATGAGAAATACGAGTGTACCGACACCGGTAGCAAGTTTTGACCAGTCGATGGCGCTTTCTTTTTTTGTTGTATCTTCATACCCTGGAATGACTGCAAATGATGAGGAATAAAGCCTGTGTGTTAACGGGATTCCTGCATAGGCAGGAGCAGCAACAGAGGAACTTACACCAGGGACTATCTCAAATTCTATCCCATTCTTAGCAAGGATCTCTGCCTCTTCTCCACCGCGACCAAAGACAAAAGGATCTCCACCTTTAAGCCTGCATATAATCTTGCCCTCCTTTGCCTTCTGGACAATGATTTCATTGATTTCATCCTGTGTTATGGTATGATGGCCGCCGCGCTTTCCAGCATAGATGAAATCGGCATCGTGGTTAATATAATTTAATACCTGTGCATTGAGATGGAAATCATAGATGACCACCTCTGCCTTCTGGAGGCACTTTAAGCCCTTCACAGTCAGAAGCCCGATATCACCAGGACCTGCACCGACTAAATAAACTTTGCCTTTCATCACTTTCTTTCAGATTGGCGGGAGCGTGTGGGAATCGAACCCACCCTTCCTGCTTTTGGCGGGAAACACTGGATTTGAAGTCCATGAGGGACACCAGAACCCTATCCGCTCCCATGCATGTAACTATTTTATCAGAACATCTGGTTAATTTGGTATAAGCAGAAACTATCAGAACATCTGATATGGATTTCCCCTTCTCACTAATCTTTTGTTTAACCCTTCCTGGTATTCCAAGTCTCTGCTCGATATGCCATCTGCCTGCTATAACAATCAATGGCATTCCCACGGTCTCATTTGTCAGATAATATGCTATGGTCTCTGCCATCATCTCGTCCTTGATTGATTGTGCAAGAATGAAGTTCTCTTCTGTTATTTCTTTATGAGGATGTCCTTATTGGGATCAACAATGTTAATCAACAAATTGTGCTTCTAACGCGGCATTTTACGCCGTCGGCTGGAGTGAATTGATACTTATTAAGGCCTCCTTTAAATATACCGCAAAAGCGGTAAGATGTAGCACTCAAAACTAATTAACAGGAGGCCCTATATGAGATTTTACACCAAAACACACAAATTTTATTGCGGAATTGATCTTCATGCAAAGAGTATGTATCTTTGCATCATCAATCAGGAAGGAGAAATCTTGCTTCACAGAAACATCAGAACAAATCCTGAAGTATTTCTGAAAACCATTGCACCATATCGTGAAGACATTGTTGTTGCTGTTGAATGTCTGTTTCTATGGTACTGGCTGGCTGACCTCTGTACTCAAGAAAACATTCCTTTTGTCCTTGGTCATGCCCTGTACATGAAAGCCATTCATGGGGGGAAAGCCAAAAACGACAAAATAGACGCTCATAAAATCGCTGTACTTCTCAGAGGTGGCATGATACCCATGGCCTATGTCTATCCACAGGAAATGCGCTCAACAAGAGACCTCCTGAGAAGAAGAACCCATCTTGTCAGAAAAAGGGCTGAACTGCTTGCACATGTACAGAATACCAACTATCAGTACAATCTTCCAGATATAGGCAAGAAAATAGCCTATAAAGCCAATAGAGAGGGTGTTGCTGAAAGGTTCCCTGATGAAGCGGTACAGAAGAGCATCCAGCTTGACCTCAGTCTTCTGAACTTCTATAATCCTTTGCTTTTGAGACTCGAACATGAACTATCCCTGACTGCCAAGGTGCATGATGCCGATTCCTATTTCCGGATTCGCTCCATACCTGGAATAGGAAGAGTTCTTGGAATGACTATACTGTATGAAATCCATGATATAAACCGTTTCTCCAGAGTTCAGGATTTTGTCTCCTATTGCCGACTGGTCAAATCTGCAAAGGAATCCTCAGGCAAATACATGGGCACTTCAGGTAAAAAGATCGGCAATGTCCATCTGAAGTGGGCCTTCTCCGAAGCTGCCGTTCTGTTTCTCAGGAGAAACCCCCAGGCAAGAAAGTACAGGGATAAACTTATGAGGAAACACGGCAAGGCAAAATCTATGACCATCCTTGCCCATAAGCTGGCAAGAGCCATCTATTACATCCTTAAAAGAAAAGAGGTGTTTCATCCAGTAACGTTTTTTGCGAAATAAGGTTGGGATCGGATGAGCCTGTGCGCCTAACTGGCGCCATATGGGTTAAGTCCGTTTGATGCTCTTAATACACTTTTTGTATATGGCTTTGACCATGAATGGAGCATCATGCAATAAAGAGCCCGGTGCCACTTGCGTTTGATTAGGACACCCGGTCCCTCATAACATATAAAGATTGTTAAGGGTTCTGCCCCTTACCCGAGCCTGAAGCTAACTGGAAAGGCATTCATGCCCTTAGCTATACCTTTGATGAGGACGGTATAAGGGTTCAAAATAGTTTCTATGCCGTGGAGAACAAGACCCAATGGTCTCTCCACTGTCGTCGGCTTCACGGAATTTTCAATTTATTCCATGAAGCCTGGCTATCGAACATCGATAAGTGTTTGGTGCAGACTTTGATCTGAAACCGTTTATGGAAATAAAGTCAGAACTGGTAACGGTCTTTTAAAATAAATAAGGAAATTTATCTTATTAAATTTTCCGATCAGGATCGTTTTTTCTCTTGACAGAGCGAGGCCTTATAAGTGTTATGTGCGGTTATATTTCTTTTATTCGATTTCACCTTCGTCTAATATTATTGTTCCGCATTCTCCCGAATACATCCGCTTGTTATCAGAGTTAAACTCATATTTGACATCAAGGGATAAAGACTCCAGAGATAAGATTTTGTAATGCTTGCACTTGTAAACATGATTCCTGCCAGATTCTCCAGCGACATAAATCTCAAAGGACATCAAGAAATGCGGTGCATCGTAGATAACCTTGAATTCATCGGATGGCGAAAAATAAAAACTTCTTTGAGTTGTTGCAATATTTTCAGCATTGTAAGTTTTGCACTCTAAATAATATGGTTTTTTACTAAACCAGAATAATATATCAGGGTATCCAGTAGCTTTCTTACTACCGCTTGGACCAGTTGGAACATCTGCATTTAGATTCAAAAAGTTCAAAGCCTTTTTAATAAATGGCTCTATATCATTTCCTACTTCATTATTTCCTAACTCGTTTGGACTCGCAATAAAAATACCTTCATTCATAAAATTCATTTCTCAAATGGCAGTGTGTCCCATTAAACTCCGTCCGTAGCTTACAAGGTGGTTTCTCTCCTTTAGTGTAATAAACCAAATCTACTTTTGATAACGGACCTGCAACTTTTGCGAATGGAAATTCAAGAAAAACTCGGTTTTCTTTGATATATTCAAACTTGATGCAGTAGAGATACTCAAAAATTTTCTGTTTCTGTAATTCCTTAACCACAGAAGCACTGAAAAGCCATGTGGCATCAAGAATCTCATTATACTCTTGGGTCTTGATGTTCACATAAATAGTTTGTTCAAGAAGAATTATAATGACATCATAACCACGCCAGTTTTTGAACTGAACTTTATCCTTACCAAAATAGTCTATCATGTAATCAACTGTATGTTTTTCAATTACATCGGACAATGTTCTTGAAGAAAGTTCAATTTTGTATTTTCCTATCTTTACAGGAATTTTCACAAAATTAAGATGGTCTTTACACTTTTTTGTAAACATTTTTAAAATGTCTTTAGGATCTTGAGACATAGACTTTCTCTCCTTTAATATAGGCAATTGCACAGTCATCACATAATGGGGCCCAGGCATTTTCTGTATTAAATGCCATGTATTGGTCTCCATCTTTTGCTGCGTCTTCGCTATCAACATAACCAAATTTTACTTCTACTGCCATCGTTTCATCATTAAATTTTTGTTTGCACATCTCACATTTCCACATAACAAGCTACCCTTTCTTTTTCCTCTCTCCTTTTTTCTCCACCCGAACTCATCCATTGTAATTGTTTTTCAAGGTGATATATTAAAGGGAGAAATTTTGTTTCAACTAATGCACTATCTCCAGTCATACGATATTCAGCAAGAATATTTTTATATTGTTTTTCAACTTCAAGTTGAATCTTTTCAGACACAACAGGTATCGGTATAGACAATAGGTCGGTTTTATTTATACTAACCGTTCCTACCCCGTGTCGTAAAAGGTTTATCAATTCTCTGCCGTATTTTGTTTTTAAAAATATAACAAGAAAATATGGGTTAATGCCTTTGACTCTAAATATATGGATATAATCAGTTGCAACCCCTTCATCGTTTTTAGTATCTACAATAGCAACCCTACCAGCACAGCCAACCCCAACTCTGACAAATAATATATCACCGACTTTAGCGTGCGCGTTTAAAAAATTCATTTTACTTGAAGGATTAATAAACCTTTCATCTTTTTTATAATTTATTCCAATATCAGTAATATTTGTTGCATGTAAAAATCTTAGCCCATTCTTTGAAAATTCCCTTTTTCCACCATAAAGAGTTTTGCCTGTTTTACAGTAAATCACAACATCCTTTAGCTCTTTGAATTTTACTCCTCTATCTATTAATTCCTGTAAAGAGCTTTTTTGTAAATTATAGTAATAGCAATAGTCCATTCGTTTTGTTAAATCTTTTCCTGAAACCTTGACTGTATTGTTAATCCTTCCAGCTCTTTCTACGTCATGTAATTCTGTAAAGTAATTTAGATTATTTTTATTTTGCTTCTCTAAAACAAGGATACTTGTTTTAGCTGATGTCTCCGCAAAAACATTTCTTGGAAGGCTAATAATATGTAAAACTTTTGTGTTTTTTAAAATAAACTCTCTTACATATTGATATTGAGGATTAGAGAGAATGCCGTCTGGAAGGACAATTACAATAAAGCCGTCTCTCTTGGCTATCCTTATAAATAATTCTATAAAAAGCACTTCAATTGCCTGACTTCTTTTTGCATTTCCGTTGTTCCTGCCCAATTCATAGAGTGATAATATATCTTTTGATTCTATACGATGAAACCAACTGCTGAAGGGTGGATTTCCAACTACAAGGTCAAACCCTCCTTTTGAAAGAATTTCTTGAATTTCAAGCAAGCCCCATGTTTTTTGTAAAAGACTATCTCCACAAGCAAAATAAGAATTTGATAAGTTGGATTTATTCAATGCAGATATCACATCTTTATCAATATCTATTCCGAATAATTTTGCTTTTTGCCATTTCTTTGAAGCTACTTTGAGAAATACACCATTACCCACTGTTGGGTCAATTATATATTTGACTTCTATTTCTGGAATAAGTGAAAGGGCTTTCTCTACTGCAAATTCAGGGGTAAAGTATTGATTGTAATTTTTTCTGTTTCTGTGTTTCTGGGATATTGGTGATTTAATATGAAAAAGCTGTTGCTGGGCTAAACCCATGATGCAACCTCCTCAAAAATTTCTTCATTACATTGTAGAGACCAAATATTAGTTTCAGAATATTTTTTTCTAACTTAAAACCAATCTCGGTCATATAATCAACAGTAAATTCTACCGTCTTTACTTCTTGCCCCTGATAAGTGGCATTGCCTATAACAATAACGGCATATTTATTAGGTTTTAAAATCCTATACATTTCGCTATAAGACTTCCTCATGTCGTTGTTATATAATTCAACTCGTTCTCTTCCTTTTCCACGCACACCGATAAAATCTTCTCTAATTTCATTCAATTTATAACCCATGTCCTCTAATGAGTGAGCATCATTTTCTACATAATCAAGGGCAATAGAATATGGTGGAGAGGTTATAATTCCATCAATAGAATTATCAGGCAGTTCAGTATTTCTTGAGTCTCCTTCTTTAAGGTAGATATTCCCCAATTTTAAATGTAATGTTTCAGTGATTTCTTTAT
>JACRGU010000110.1 GCA_016212245.1 Nitrospirota bacterium | reverse complement strand
TGCTTTCTGAGGCAACAACGAGGATGGCAGAAGGAGAGCTTCTGCAGCTTAACAGGACAGGCGACCCCGATATAACAGAAGCAGAGTATCTTGATATAATCTCTGCAAAGACCGGTGCAATGATCTCTGCTGCATGCAGAATAGGTGCAATCTTAGGCTCTCTACCTGAAGATATGGAGAATGCACTTGCAAGTTTCGGGCTGAGGACAGGGATTGCATTCCAGATGGCAGATGATATACTTGATTATATGGCTTATGAGGGTGAACTCGGCAAGCGCCTTGGCAAAGATCTTAAGGAGGGGAAGATAACACTCCCTCTTATATATCTGTTGAGTGCTGCATCAGATACTGAGTTAGAAGAGGTCAAAAGGATAATAAGGAATGGTTCCACAAAAGGAGGTCTTAAGAGGATACTCGAGCTTTTCAGAAAATATAATGCAGTAGAGCTCTCTTTTAAAAAGGCAGAGCACATCGTCAGTGATGCAAAGGCAGACCTTGCAGTCTTCCCTGATTCACCTGCAAAAGAGGCCCTTTTTACAATGGCTGACTATGCACTTTACAGGGAAAAGTAAATGCATCCCATCGTCGAACTCGCAAAGAAGACTGTAGAGACTTTTATCAAGGAAGGCAGGACGATAAAACCGCCTGAGACCCTCTCCCCTGAAATGGCTGAAAAGGCAGGTGTCTTTGTCTCTCTTAAAAAACACGGGCAGCTCAGGGGATGCATAGGTACATTCATGCCCACCTGTGAGAATGTTGCCCTCGAGACAATAAGAAACGCAATATCTGCAGCAACTCAGGACTACAGGTTTCACCCTGTAGAGAAAGACGAACTCGGAGAACTTGTATATTCAGTTGATGTCCTGTCGCCTCCTGAGAAAGTAAAAGACATAAGTGAGCTTGACCCTAAAAGATATGGGGTAATAGTTGTAAGAGGACACAGGAAAGGACTCCTGCTGCCTGACCTCGAAGGTGTTGACACTGTAGAAGAACAGTTAAGGATAACGCGGATGAAGGCAGGGATACTACCTGACGAAGTAGTGGATATTTACAGGTTTAAGGTTAAAAGATATAAATAATGGGACTGAAGAAATTTTAAATTTTAAATTTTAAATTTTTTCTCTTGAATTCTCCACTTCTTCCCCCTCTTTTCTCCATGAGCATAATGTCTGAAATAACCATCTCTTTATCAACTGCCTTGCACATGTCATAGATGGTTAAGGCAGCTACAGAGACAGCAGTCAGTGCCTCCATCTCGACACCTGTCTGGCCGACAATCTTTACACCAGCCTCGATGTCAACCTTACTCTTTTTTTCGTCGAGTTTGAAGTCAATCTTGATTGAGGTAATATTCAGGGGGTGACACATGGGGATAATCTCGCCTGTCTTTTTTGCTGCCATTATGCCTGCAACTCTTGCAACACCGAGCACATCACCCTTTGAAACTTTTCTGTCCTTTATAAGTTTCAGGGTTTCAGATTTCATATATACTGAGCCTCTGGCAATAGCCTCTCTATGAGTAGCAGGCTTTTCGCTCACATCTACCATCTGTGTCCTGCCTTCTTTATCAAAATGAGTAAGTTTTTTCATCCACCAATCCTCGACATCGGCCTCTTTAAAGAGTGACGAGTGACGAGTGACGAGTTAATGGATTGGTCACTGGTTTTTACTGATGACTGATGCCCTGAACTTGATTTAGGGTTGACTATTGACTTCTGACTTCTGATATTGTGGCCTTCAGGCTTTACCTCGATGGAGAGCTTAATAAGGCGTTCAATTTCATCATCAGGTGCACCACTTCTTATGGCAGGTTTTAAATCTATCTCAGTCTCTGAGAAGAGACACGGCCTCAGTTTCCCATCAGCAGTCAATCTGAGGCGGTTGCATTCTTCACAGAAATGATGGCTGATAGGGCTGATGAAACCAATCACTCCAGTGGCACCATCAAATCTAAAATATCTTGCAGGCCCTGATTTTCTTAACTTTACAGGCTTAAGCAGGCCAATACCTTCAACGATAGATTTTATTTCATCTGTAGAGATATATTTTTCAGGCCCCCATATGTCTTTTACACCGAAGGGCATGAATTCTATAAACCTGACCTGGTATGGAGCCTTCAGGGTTATTCTCGCAAACTCCTCTATCTCATCATCATTAACCCCTCTTATCGGAACCACATTTATTTTTATTGGCAGTAGTCCTGCCTTTTCAGCAGCCTCGATGCCCCTCAGGACAACATCAATATCCCCACCCCTCGTTATCTCCCTGTATCTATCAGGCCTGAATGAATCAAGACTTATATTGACCCTGTCCAGGCCTGCATCTGATAGTTCTTCTGCATATCTCGATAGGAGCACACCATTTGTTGTTAGACTCAGGTCCTCTATGCCATTGATGTTTTTTATCGAGGCGATAAGATAGGTAACATTCTTCCTTACGAGCGGCTCTCCACCTGTTATGCGTACTTTTCTTACACCAATGCCTGCGGCTACCTTGACAATCCTCACTATCTCTTCATAGCTAAGGATTTTTTTATACCCTATTGACTTATGACCATTAGAGGGCATGCAATAGATACAGCGCAGGTTGCACCTGTCAGTGATGGATATTCGCATGTAGTCTATGGTACGCTGAAAGCCATCTCTGAGCCTGCTCATTTTTTCCTTTTCCCGGTCTTCTTCTCAATCTCCTCTATCTTTTTCTTTGCAAGCTCTGCCTCTTTTGAGTCAGGGTGGCGTTCCCTTAACTTCTCGAGGATTACCTTCCCGGTTTTTCTGTCTCCTATCTCAATAAATGAAAATCCCTGCTTTAAAAGGGCACCCGGGGCCTTTTCGCTGTTTGGATATTTCTTTAATAATGTCTCGTAGGCAAGGATTGCACCCTCGAAGTCTTTCTCACCATAGTATGTCTCTGCAATCCAGAACTGTGCATTGTCGGTAAGGTTATCTTTAGGAAACTCTTTTATGAATGCCTCGAACTTCATCCTTGCCTCTTTGTATTGCTTTTCCTTGAAGGTATTGTATGCTGCCTCATATGCCTTTGTCTTATCTGCTAACTCTGTTGCTTTTGGAGGTTGCACCCCCTGCTGTTGTTGCTCCTTTTCAGGTTCTTCAACCCTCTTTTCAGCTTCCTTTGGTTGCTCTTTTGGTGGTTCTTTCTGCTGTCCTGTCTGGCTTTCTAAGGCATTCAGCTTCTCCCTGATATCTTTTATCTGGCCTTCAATACTCATTATCTGTGCCTTTATAAGGTCCCTCTCGGTTGCTGAATCTTTCAGTGCCTTTTCCATGAAGTATTTGTTCTCATCAAACCTGCCACTCAGAACCTGGATGTCTCTCGATACATTCGATAGCTGGGATTGTATTTCTGCCTGGCTCTGTCTTATGGCATTAAATGACTCCTCCCTAACAGCCCCTGAGGTTTTTTCTTTTAAGTTGTTTAACTCATTCTTTAGTAATAGAGACTCCTTCTGGAGTTGAGTCACATCCTGTCTGAGTAAATCAAAATTCTCTGTCGTTACACAGGCGGATAATGAACAGTAAACAGTAAACAGTAAACAGTAAACAGTAAATTTGAACTTTTGGGACACTACTTACCTGCCTCTTTTAAGACAACAAAGTGTGCCCTTCTGTTTTTTGCCCAGCAGTCTTCTGTCTGCTCTTTGCAGAGAGGTCTCTCTTCGCCATAGCTTATCATCTCAATTCTACCTGATGTCACACCGAGAGCTGTAAGGTAGTCCCTCGCTGCCTTTGCCCTTCTGTCTCCAAGTGCGAGGTTATATTCATTTGTTCCTCTTTCATCACAATGGCCTTCAATTAGAATCTTTGCAGAGGTATTCTTAAGTAACCATGAAGCAGTTGTCTGTAAAGCGGGCTTTGCATCTGGTCGTATATCATACTTGTCAAAATCAAAATGGATGTCCTCAAAAACACCCCTTTCTTCGATATACTTTGGTGTTTCTACTTCTTTTGTTTCTACCTTTGCGATCTGCTGTTCTGTTATCCTTTCTTCGGGTTTTACCTCTGCAGCCTTCTCTCTGGTTTCCTGTGGAGCAACAATCGGTTGTTGCTGTGGCTCTGGCTGTACTATTTTTCTCGGTGGGCAACCAGCAAGGATAAGTCCGAATGCTAATAATATTATTACTACAGAAATCTTTTTCATAAACCTCCTCCCTTCTTTTAGTGAATAGTATTTAGTAAGTGTTCACCATTCACTGTTCACTAAATACTTATTTAATTTGGTGACCATCTAGGTCCAAATGCCCTCAGATTCTTAGGAGTAATTCTCTTCTGAGATTCTCCATTTACCCTCATGATATATATACCTTTAACCCCATCCCTATCTGAAGAAAAGGTGATGTACCTTCCATCAGGAGAAAATGAGGGGTCTTCGTTATTTCCATGAGTTGTAAGCTGTGTTAATCCCGTACCGTCAGGTTTGACTGTAAATATTTGATTTGTCCCTCGTCTCCCTGCAAAAATAATTCTGTCACCATTTAGAGACCAGGAAGGAGAGGTATTATAAGAGCCTTCAAAGGTTATTCTCCTCACATCTGAGCCGTCTCTACGCATCACATAAATCTGCGGGCTACCACCTCTGTCTGAGACGAACGCAATATATTTACCATCAGGTGAAACGGTCGGCGATACTTCTATGCCGTATGATGAAGTCAATTTTATTATTTTATTGTTTTTCAGATTCATAATATAAAGGTCAGGTGTTCCATCCTTTGAAGAAGATAAGATAAAATCATTTCCCTCAGGTAAAAAATCTCCTACCATATTTGTGCCTTTTGAGGAAAAGACCTTCCTCTCTGTCATATTTATAAAGTCTAACAAATATATTCCCCATTGTCTATTTCTTTCAGCTGAATAGATGAGTTTTGTGCCATCTCTTGACCATCGAGGAGAAAGGACAAGGTTCCCTTTCAATCCCATCTTTGTGATCCTGTTTCCATCCCAGTCCATAATATAGATACCCTTTCCACCTTCGTCTTCTGCAACAAATGCTATCCTTGACCTGAAGATGCCTGTTTCACCTGTAAGCGCCTTATAAATATCGTTTGCAATGGCGTGGGAGAGCGGCCTTATAAGTTCTTTCTCTGTTTTATATTCTTTTTTCAATATCTCCTTCCCCTCGAAGACATCATAAAGGGACACTGTCACAGTGAAATCTTTACCATCTTTAATAGAGCCCTTCACAACCGCCTCTACTCCGATAGGGGTCCAGTTCCTCGGATTAAATGGCTGGGATGGATTTTCTATATAAGCAGCCCTATCTATATGCGCAAAAAGCCCTGTAAATTCGAGGTCACCATGAATAATATCTGATATCTCTTTGCCAGATATACCAGAAAACTCTTGTATTGCAATCGGGAGTTTCTTAAATGCAGGTGAATTGATATCAATATAGACCTTAGCCTCAAGGGAAGTGAAAAGTGAGAAGTGAAAAGTAAAAAGTGAAAAACAGAAAAAAATTATAAAAACTTTTGACTTTTGACTTTTGACTTTTGACTTTTCTATCATGGATAAAACCTCACGCCTATCTCCATCTCATATGGAGGCGGTGATAAGGGGCTTGCCTTTGTGAGCGCCTTAATCGCTGACCTGTCAAAAATGGGATTGCCTGAACTCTTCTCTATCCTCTGTGCAGTAACTGTGCCGTCTTTCATTATCCTTATAGAGATAATTACCTCGAGGTCCTTCTGCCCTGTGTCAGGGAAGACCCACTGCTGCCATATCTCCCTTGTTATCTTTGAATAATACTCATCAAACATGGTACCTTTCCCTGTAGAAGCAGAGGTTGTCCTTGAGTTATCCTTGCGGTTATCACCCCCGGCCTTAAGAGAGATGATTGAGCGTAGTCTGACTATTCGTTCCACCTTCTTCTTGGCTGCAATGGCAGATATTCTTTCCTCTGCCATCTCCTCTTCCTTTTTCTTTTTTATATACTGTCTGGGAACATCTTCTATAGCAACAGCATCTCTCGCGGTTTCTAAGATCCCTATATCTTCTCCTGTTTTAGTCTCTCTCAGCATCTCAGGGCCAACAAGGCTGACAGTATAAGGTGGCGGGATTATAAGATGACTGGATTGTTTTAAGAAAAGAAAGGCTATCAGTAATGCTGTGATGTGAATGGCGAATGATAGGGCGGTTGTTTTCTGTAGGCTCGGCTCCCTCATCTCAGGCTTATCTTTGGCTCGGTAATCATACCAAGCCTTTCTATGCCTGCCTCCCTTATCTCACCCATGACCTCAACAACAAAACCATATGGCACATCTTTATCAGCCTTAAGAAAGACATTTGGATTCAGCCTGCTTATTGCCTCTAATTTACGCCTCATATCCGCAATAGAAACAGGATTTTCATTCATATAGATAATCCCATCTTTCTTTATAACCAGTGTTATCCTCTCCTCAGGCGGGAGGTCTTTGCCCTTTGCTTTCGGGAGATTCACATCTATGCCCTGTTGAAGAAGGGGAGCTGTCACCATAAAAATAACAAGTAGGACAAGCATGACATCAACAAATGGTGTCACATTTATTTCTGAAAGTGCACTTCTATTTCTATTTGATTTCATGTATTCTCTTTTGTAAAAAAGTCGAGAATCTCTTCTGAAAAATCCTCCATCTCGATAATCATCCTTCTTGCCATGCTGAGATAATAGTTGTATGCGATTACTGCAGGAATAGCAGCAGCAAGACCAGCAGCAGTTGCGATCAGCGCCTCTGCTATGCCAGGTGCAACAACAGCAAGTGATGCGGCACCAGTTGCTCCGATGCCTCTAAAGGAGTTCATTATACCCCAGACCGTTCCAAACAGGCCGATAAATGGAGTCGTTGAACCAGTCGTTGCTAAGAAACTAAGATACTTCTCTAATTTTGCTGATTCGAGTGCTTCAAATCTCCTGAGAAGCCTCTTAGTCTCGCTCCTGTCATTATGTGCTTCATCCGTATAAACAGCCCTGAAGACATTTGCAATAGGGCTGATAGTAAGACTCCTTGTTGCCTGGTAAAGTCCCTTAGGGTCTCTGCCTGCCCTATATGCCCGCAGGAACTGATCAGTCTCTTTATTCGCCCTCGAAAAATATCTCTGTTTAAAGAATATTATTGCCCATGATACTATTGAAAAAAACAAAAGGATAATCAAAACACCCTTAACAACATATCCTGCCTGTAGAATTAACTGAAGAGCCGAATCTTTCATAATCACCTCTATAATTTTTTAAAACTTTAAAAGAATTCAGACCAAAAAGTCAAATTTAGTTTCTGTTATGAGAAATATAGATAGGAAAGACTGTCTCAGAATTTTTATAAACGACAGATTATTAATATGGCAGTCGTAAGTGCCTTACAGATTAAACTTTTTTCGTTTACGCTCAAAAGGTTTTACTTTAAGGTGTCGTGATAAAAATTCTTCACCAGCCTTTCCTATCTAAACTGTCGGTTGCGTTACATTTTGTGATTCTATCTCTATTTCAGGTTTTGTTATAATAGTTTACTTATAACTTTTCACTAATT
>JACRGU010000017.1 GCA_016212245.1 Nitrospirota bacterium | reverse complement strand
TTTTTATCTTTGAATTTTTATTATTGCTACCTCCTCAATCTTTATATTATCCTCAAATGGAGTTACTTCTATATACTGAAAAAGTCCGGTGCCCTTTTTGTCCACCTTTGACACATAGCCCACAGGGATTCCCTGAGGGAATAGCGAATCAAGTCCTGATGTTATTACAATGTCACCTGCCTTTACTTCTTCTTCATAAGGGATATATTTCAACTGGCATTTCCTGAAGCCTGTGCCTGAGATTACCCCCTCACAACGACTTTCCTGAAGCCTCACCGCTGATGAAAAGTTTATATCAGTGATAAGAAGGAGGGATGAATAAGAATCAGATACACCTGAAATCTTTCCTATGAGGCCCTTGTGTGTTATAGCAATCATGTCTTTTGTAACCCCGTCTCTGAGCCCCTTGTCGAGAACAAATGTGTTTGACCAGTGGTCTGCACCTCTTGAGATAACGTGTACAGCAGTAACATACCTGTGCTCTCTTTCCTTAAGCGAAAGAAGTTCTCTGAGCCTTTTATTTTCGAGCAGGGCTTCCTGATAATCCTGTTGTTCTTTGAGCAACCTGTTAAGCTCTGCCTTTAATCTTATGTTTTCCTCTTCCCTGAGAAGCATCCTTTTGAATGGTGAGGTAAATGAGTCCTTTACAGAGTTCGCTATAGCATGAAACCTGTTAAGTGTGTTACTCAGGAATTTAAGGGGCAGGAGGTATTCTCTGTTACTCTGGTAAGTCATCAAGCTGAGGGATGTGATTATAAAGAGAAAAAGCAGGAGCCTCTTCTTAGGCATTACTAATTGATAGCTACTCTTTTAAGTAGGTATAAATCATCAAGCATCTTGCCGACTCCACGGACGACCGCTGTTAGTGGATCCTCTGCTACTATGACCGGAAGTCCTGTCTCTTCTCTTATAAGTAAGTCAAGTCCCCTTAGAAGGGCACCCCCACCAGCGAGGACAATACCACTGTCTACAATATCTGCTGCGAGCTCAGGTGGTGTATTTTCGAGAATGACCTTAATTGTATCGAGTATTATGCTGACAGGCTCATTAAGGGCTTCACGGATTTCTGCTTCGTTAATTGTCAGGGTCTTGGGTATGCCTGAGATAAGGTCCCTCCCCTTTATCTCCATTACCTTTTGCTCGTTGCCACCTGTATCATATGCAGAACCTATTTCAATCTTTACCTGTTCTGCTGTTCTGTCTCCAATCATGAGGTTGTATCTCCGCTTAATGTAGGCCATAATAGCCTCATCCATCCTGTCACCGCCGACCCTTACAGCCTTACTGTAAACAACGCCGTCCAGGGATATGACAGCAACATCTGTAGTGCCGCCGCCGATATCTACAATCATATTGCCTAATGGCTCACCTACAGGGAGACCGACACCTATCGCTGCTGCCATCGGCTGACCGATCAGATATACCTCCCTTGCTCCAGACACCTCAGTAGCATCCTTTACAGCCCTCTGCTCAACCTGTGTAATGCCTGAAGGCACTCCAATAATTACCCTCGGTGAGACGAAACTCCTCCTGTTATGAACCTTTGTTATGAAGTATTTCAGCATCTCTCCTGTGGCGTCGAAGTCGGCTATAACTCCATCCTTCATAGGCCTTATTGCTATTATGTTGGAAGGAGTTTTACCGAGCATTCTTTTTGCCTCAACTCCAACTGCTACAGGTTTTTTATCGTCTCTTCTTATTACAACTACAGAAGGCTCGTTGCATACGATACCTTTTCCTTTAACGAATACGAGGGTATTTGCTGTACCGAGGTCTATGGCAAGGTCGTTCGAAAACCATCCGAGGATATTATGGAAAAACATTATACCTCCACTACTTTTGTCTTTGCAATCTCGTCGCCAAGACGCATCCCATCCCTGCTTCCCAGCAAGATAATAAATTCAAAGACAGAAACAATCACTATAAATATCCATCCAACCCAAAGTATCTTATAACAAAGATACCCGATACCGAGTGTACTATTCCTGAGTATTGAATCTCTGAATGTACACAGCTTATTTGTATCTGCTGAGACAACCCTGAGCCCTATGAGTTTTTTCCCTACGCTTCTTCCGTCAAAAAGGCCATCCCCTATCAAAAGATAAGCAAGCCCTGCAAAAAAGCCAGCTTTTGGTACTACCTCTGCTACTGCTGCGATAATAATAAAGTCAACGATTTTAGCGACAGTTCTGAGAAGCAATCCTGCCCGTTTAAATTCCTCAGACATTTAAAATATTAACAGAAGATTCCTGAATTTTTCAAGGGTGGCTCAATGCTCCAAAATAGAGATAGAAATCTCTAAATATTACCCCTCCCCTTATTCCCCTCCCGCAAGGGGAGGGGATTTAAATCGGATAAACATTTTCTATCTCTATTTTTCGGCAATGCCTTAATATAATAACCAATACCAATTTTTGGAATTTGGTTATTGGAATTTGGTGATTGGTTGTTTTAAATTAAGAATTATGGATATAGTCCTTGCCACAAGAAATAAAAAAAAGATTGAAGAGATAAAAAGGATTACTGAAGGCATGGCGATCTCGATTTTTACCCTCGATGATTTTCCAGGATGTCCTGAGGTGGAGGAAGATGAAGATACATTTGAGGCGAATGCTATTAAGAAGGCAGCAGCTGTTGCAAGGTATACAGGGAAACCTGCACTTGCTGATGATTCAGGTCTTGAGGTTTATGCGTTGAATGGGGCTCCGGGCATATTGTCTTCGAGGTATGCTGGTGAAAGAGCAGGGGACAGGGAAAATATTGAGAAACTACTATATGAGACGAGCTCAATTGCTGATGAGAGAAGGGGGGCAAGGTTTGTATGTTGCATAGCCTTAGCATCCCCTGACGGTAGCGTAAAAACATTTTCTGGATATGTCGAGGGCAGGATAGGTACAGCGCCGAGGGGCTTTAATGGTTTCGGCTATGACCCGATATTTTATTCAGAAGGGCACAGCAGGACATTTGCTGAGATGAGTGATGAGGAAAAGGATGCTATCAGCCACAGGGGTAGGGCACTGAGAGCGATTCAGCAGTATCTCAGAGGAATATCAGAGGGGAAAATAGATTTTTAGATGACTTGATAATTTAAAAGTCAGATAATAAGTAAATCTTATCTTTTTATCAAAAATATGAATTTGACTTAAAATATAACAGAGCATATATTATTAAGGTTTCAGGGTTTCTAAAAAATCACACTGCCATGTAACTTGATTTTGTAATTAATAGCACACTTGTTTTTTGAGTGATTTCGATATATTTTGCCAGATAGTAGTCATTAGAGGAGGTAGAGTTATGAGACTTGTACTGCTCGGTGCACCAGGGGGTGGGAAAGGGACTCAGGCGAAAAAACTCATTGACAAATACGGGATTCCACAGATTTCTACAGGAGATATCTTAAGGGCAGCAGTCGCAGCAGGAACACCTCTCGGAAAAGAGGCCAAATCTTATATGGATAAAGGTGAGCTTGTCCCTGATAGTGTTGTAATCGGGCTTGTCAAGGAAAGGATTGCTCAGGATGACTGCAAAAAAGGCTACATACTTGATGGCTTCCCAAGAAATACCGCACAGGCAGAGGCCTTAGATAAGGTTCTTGTCGGAATGGGAGCCCCCCTTGATACCGCCTTACTTATTGATGTAGATAAAGATGTCCTTATGAAGAGGCTTACAGGAAGAAGGACATGCAGAAACTGCCAGCAGATGTACAACATATATTTCTCTCCCCCAAAGAAAGAGGGTGTGTGCGATAAATGTGGTGGTGAGCTATTTCAGAGAGATGATGATAAAGAAGAAACAATAAGAAGAAGGCTTGATGTTTATGATGCCCAGACATCACCTCTGATTAATTACTATAAGGAAAGGAGGATATTGAACTCGGTACAGGGTGTAGGCAATATTGACGAGATATTCAAAAATGTCTGTGCTATCCTGGAAAGTAAGTCATAAAGATTAAAGAAAGGAGGGTATAATGGAAGTAAAAATGAAGAGCTTGCCGCCCCCCCATGGCGGGAATTTGGTTGACAGAGTTGTTCGGGACCCTGAGCGTGGGAAAAAGATAGCCGCTGGCTGTTCTGCAGTGTATGATATTAAACCAACCTTATACAGAGACATGCCTGTAAGGAACGTTTACAGGGAGATAATGTCAATATGTTATGGCTTCTTCAGCCCTGTTGAGGGCTCAATGACTCAGGCAGAGCTTGAGAGTTTATTGGAAAAAAGGAGACTACTGAGCGGGTGGATTTTTCCTTACCCAATGCTCTTTGACATCAGCGAGGAGGATTATAAGAAGCTTGGTGTCAGTGAAGGAGATAGACTACTGCTGAGGCTTAAGGGGCAGCCTTTTGCAGTTCTTGACATCGAGGAAGTCTACGAGATCAGCCCGGGGGAGGTAGCTACGAGGACATTCGGGACCCCCGAAGCTAATCCTGAGGTTGTAAAAGTCCCCTTTGATTTTAAGCATCCTGGTTTTACCATATACAGTTCGTTTAACCCTATAATCTTAGCAGGAAAATACAGGATAATAAATGAGCCCAAGCTTAGAAAACCTTTTGATAGGTTCTGGTTTCCACCTGCAAAGTCAAGGGAAGAATTCAAAAAGAGGGGATGGACAACTGTAATAGCCCATCAGACAAGAAACGTCCCCCATACCGGACATGAGGCCCTGTTGAGGAATGCTGCATTTATTGGAGACATTAAACCCTGCGATGGCATAGTTGTCAATTGCATAATTGGGGCTAAGAGGATAGGGGACTATCCAGATGAAGCAATAGTTGAAGCTCATGAGATGGTGAATCTTGCAGGCTATGTAAATCCAAAAAGACACTTAGTCACTATGTGTTTATGGGACATGAGATATGGAAACCCCATTGAGTCACTTTTACACGGAATAATCAGGCAGAATATGGGTATCTCATTCCATATGTTTGGAAGAGACCATGCAGCTTTAGGTCCTTATTATGATATGTATGCTGCACAAATCCTCTGGGAGAAAGGAATACCCAGCTTCGGTTTAGAGGCTCCGCCCTATGCCGTGGAGTACGGACTCCATATGAGGCCCCAGAATATGGCAGAGTTCTGGTATTGTCCGCACTGCGGAGAAGTGACATACAGCGAAAACTGCACTCATAAAGGTGAACTTCAGAGGTATAGTGGTAGCTTTATCAGAAGCCTGCTTGCAGAGGGTGTTTTCCCGCCTTCTGTTATCATGAGGCGAGAGGTCTATGAGGTCGTTGTCAAATGGTGGAAGGAATTCGGCTACCCGTTCAACAACAAGAAGTACCTGACAGAGAGAGAGAAGGAACTGGAGGTGGATCTACCTCCAATGAATATTCCTAAATTTAAATAGGGGGTGAAGAATGAACTACCTGGCTGTGCTATTAGATGCAAAGAGGCTCTCTGATATTAAGGGGTCTCCCCTCGAGGGAAAAGTAACAGATATGTTCGGGGGAGCGATAAAGGCCTTGATTATGGAGGTGCCAGATGATCAGACCAGCAAGATAATTGATAATCTTCCGGGTGCGAGGTTGGATGCCCGATTCTTCATAGAGGAAGTACCCATTGCCTTCAAAAGGGCCCTCTTTGAAAAGATAAAGACTATGAAGTCTATCGGTACAGAGGTAATTGATGCAGTCCTTGCAGATCTTTCCAAAATCAAGGAACAAGCTGCAAAGGAGTCAGAGTCCTTACCAGTTCCTGATATTGATATCAGTGAGGCACTTGGATTACAAAAAAAGGCTGCAT
>JACRGU010000105.1 GCA_016212245.1 Nitrospirota bacterium | reverse complement strand
GTTAAATAAAATGCGGCACGAAGCCGTATTTTTTGTATATCTCCTGTGACTTTTGTGATTTTATAAAATTCAGAAATTTATCGGCATTCTCAGGATTCAGGGCATTCTTGAGTCTTGTTATAAAATAATTTACTTTATCCCGCTGATCCAGACCCTCACCTGGTTCTATGGCCTCTACTTTTAAACCCTCTCTCCGGGCATTAACAACCTCTGTTGCCCATACAGGACCAACGTCAACAGTTCCCTTTTTTATTCTCAGGGGTGTTTCTCTGTGATGAACTACTGTCAGGATTGTGGTTCCTTCTGCCCTTTTCTCCTCCATAATTCTCTTCACAAAAGTATCGCCTCCGGCCATATCATACATATCAATGATATAATGGGTAATATCTTCCATAGCACCTGGTTGGGAAACCCTTATATCCTCACGGCCGAGGTCATTAACTGTCTTTATCCCTGCCGGGTTTCCTTCAGGTACCATAAGGACTATCCTGTTATGAAGGTAAACAAAATAATTATCAATATAGCCTCTACTAAAAAGTTCTTCCATTGCATCCTCTGTTACAGAGGTATAGATATCAGGGGTCACCCTGATTTCCATACCCCCAAACTTAGCACCACCAGCAAGAATCTGTTTTAGCTCGAGGCCAGGGGGAAGTGTTTCGTAAAAGATACGCCTGATTTCAGGGTATTCATGTTGGAATGTATGAAGTAGTTCTTCCATAACCATAAACTGGTTGCCTGCCATAAAGAGTACAAGGTCAGCACTATCCATGTATTCAAGGTTGTGGAGGTCATCACCGCAATTTGATGGAATCTCCGGCAAATCAATATTTCTATTTTCCATAGATGAATTATATTAAATAGGAAAGGGCAGTGAGGTCAACATGAGCTATATGAGATGGCCGGAGGACATAACCGAAGCGAGGGAGATTCAAGAGATTCTTAGAAAAAAGGTAAGGATTGTCCCTCTTAGAAAAATTCCGGAATACATCACAGGTGTTGATGCAGCATTTTTGGAGGATAAGGTTATTGGAGTAGCATGCCTTTATAAGTATCCTGAGATAATTCCTGTAGAAGATACCTATGCTGTCACAGAGGTTTCATTCCCATACATACCAGGCCTTTTATCATTCAGGGAAGGCCCGGTAATCATTGAAGCCATTAATAGCTTAAATATTAAACCTGATATAATCCTTTTTGACGGTCAGGGAATCGCACATCCAAAGGGGTTAGGCATAGCATCCCATATTGGAGTCCTCTTGGAGGCGCCGACCATAGGATGTGCAAAGTCAAGGCTGGTTGGGGAATATAAAGAGCCTGGTTTTAAAAGGGGCAATTGGTCTTCTTTAGAATATGGCAGTAAGATTGTTGGAGCGGTTTTAAGGACAAAGGATAATGTCAGGCCTGTTTTTGTCTCACCAGGGCACAGGATTGATTTGAGAAATTCTATCGAGATTGTACTCAGATGCACTGATAAATACAGAATCCCCGAACCTTTGAGAAGGGCAGACTCTATCTCGAAGAAAATAAAAAATTAACATGTTAAGTGCAATGCAGCGACTACTATCTTATCCTTCTGAAGTTTATTAAACATCTCTACTGCCTTTTCAGTCCGTGCAACATGAACCTCGATACCCCTCGATTCGAGATGAGTTATCGTCTCTTTAGGAACCTGCATCACACCTGAATAACCTGTGCCTATTATCAGGATTTCTGGCTTTGCATTTATAACATCAGCCAGGTCGACTATCTGAAGATAATGTCCCTCCTTCCTCCACCATGAAGAATCAACCCTTCCTGGATAGATAATGACATCAGTGGTGTAGGTCTTATCATCAATAATGATCCTGCCAAAAGAGTAATGCTCAATCTTCATTTTAATCATCTCCCTTTCTGTTTATTGCCAAGAACCTGGTAACCTCTCAAGGAGCTTCAGGCTTTCTCCGAGGTTCTCTCTATCGTTAATTTCAAGGATCACACCAATATTGGGCTTTCTGGCGAGAAGACGCCTGAGGGCCCTCAATTCTCTACAGCCTTCTAAGAGGCCCCAGTGATCCATAAGGCCGTCATGAGGGCCGTTGTATCTATGAAGGTGGACAAAATTCAGTTTATCAATAATATCTGCTTCAAGTTCTGCTGCAAATCTCTCAGAGTCTATCCCCGCAGCCTCAACATGCCCAATGTCGAGTGTTATAGAAGTTGCAAATCGCCTCCAGAACCACATTATATCAGGTGTGTTGTTTGCATTCTCTATTGATACATGGCATATTTCTGAAAGTTCCAGAAGGGCCTCTCTGTAAGCCTCCTCATAAATGCCCTCAAGCCGCGTGCCCCATGGTGTAGTTTCATCATGGATTATAAGAGCAACATCTACATTTTGGGCAATAGTGCGCATTGCCTCCATAGTCTCTACCATATGATTATGCCTTGTCTCAGAAAGAAAATATCCTACAGGGTGTATCACATACCTAAGATTTAAAGAACGGCATGTGGAAACAGCCTTCAGCATCTGGTCTATTCCTCCAGCCCATCCCCTGTATATTGATATCTGGATCAGACCTACAGGATAAAGACCTACCTCTTCCTCTCCTATTACTCTATAACCATAAATCATCTTTATTTTATTTTAACAAAGCTTTAACTCTACACTTCATGTTTAAATATTGTCAGTCCTGCCTCTTTTAGCCTAAAAATCACCATAAACCGCGATTTTGGATGCTATCTCATAGAGGCGAAGATATGTTCGAACTTTTGGTAAAATATGTAAAAACTATATCAAAGCCACTGAAAAAATAAAAGAGGCTGCAGGTTTTTAAAGAAGATTTCTGAGTAGGCGAGAGGAGAGTTTAATTGGTATAATTGTGAAAATTACAATCATTAATTGATAGGGTAAAAAGTATTATAAATTCTTTATGGAGATAAAATATTTTCTTTATTTTTTAATTGGAGGAGTTATTGTAAGTGTTGTTACCTATTTCGCCAGCCAGGCGAAAGGGTTACTGGCAGCCTTCATCGCTAATTTACCGCTCATAACATTGATAACTTTTTTGACTATTTATTTCGAATCTGGCCATAAGGCGGTAGTTTCATACGCTAAGGGGCTAATAATTATGCTTTTCCCTTGGCTGGCTTATATATTTGCCATTATCTTTTTAACACATAGATTAGGCTTTATTCCATCACTCGTTATAGGAATTTCTCTTTATCTCTTAGCCGCATATTTAATTTTAATTAAAAGCCATTTAATACCTTGATTAAGAAAAGTTTGAAAAGTAAAAAATAAATTAGATTACTGGGAAAGTGGTATTTGAGAGGACCCTACTAAGGCATCCAAAAAGAAAAGAGAAAGATTCTTCATGTATTTAGTAGAAAGGTATGTACCTACTGAAGAAGGCGACCAATTTCTACGATACCTCGAAGGCCCTGCCTAAAAATATCTTTAAGAGCCTTGAGGATTTCTGATATGCCCTTTGTTTCTATCATAAAAGGTGAAAGCAGAAGGGATAATATTAGAAGATCCCTTGAGCTTATTGCAGATGATGTCAAAAAAGGCATTGGTGAAAGGCAGATAGTAATCAAACCAAACTTCGTCTCCACATCTATTCAGCTTGCTACAAGCCATGTGGATCAGATAAGGGGTATACTGGATTTCTTCAGGGACTTTTATAAAGGGAAAGTCATCATCGCTGAGGCAGCCTGCGGTGATACACTGAATGCCTTTAAGAATTTCAGTTACTATAGTCTCCTCGATGAATACGATGTTGAATTAATGGATCTCAATCGAGGAGCTTATAAACTCATCCCTATAAGAGATTCAAGGGGGAGGACTATTAATGTAAGGGTCTCCAGTCTACTCCTTGATGAAGACAATTATCTTATCTCTGCAGCTAAGCTCAAGACCCATGATACAGTCGTTGTTACACTCTCTATAAAGAATATGGCAATGGGAAGTGTGCTCCTTTTTGACAAAGGAAAGGTTCATCAAGGAGTAAGACAAACAAATCTGAATATAGCGGAGCTTACACAACATGTATGGCCAGACCTCTCTGTCATTGACGGCTTTGTAGGTATGGAAGGGAATGGGCCAATCTTTGGTGATCCCATCCATGTTGGTATTGCTATCGCCAGTGGAGACCCCCTTGCCGCAGATAGGGTGGCCTGTGAGGTTATGGGCATTAACTTCTTAAAAGTAGGATACCTTTACTATTGTACAGAAGGAAGACTCAGTGAAACAGATATAAATAAAATTAATGTTATCGGTGCGTCCATCAAAGAATGTATCACACCTTTCAGGCTTCACAGCCATGTGGAGGAACAGTACAGATGGAAGGATTAGATTGATATTGTATACTAACTTACCTTCACCTTCTTCTGCTGCTCGAACATCTCTATAACCTCTTTGACTGAATTTGCATCCTCTGGCTTTTTATCCGTTCGCAGGAATCCAATTGCCCTCGGAAATCTCAGTGCATAGCCGATGCCCTCTCTATCGCGGCCTGCTGTATGAGACGGTGAACGGGTTATCTCATCAGCAGTTACCGTCACAACATATCTCGGCTCAATCCAGACATCAGATTCCATTACAGAGTCAACCCTCGGATGTTTATGTGTCAGTGCAATCTCATCAAGAATCTTTTTAAGCTGCACAAATTCATCCTCTGTAAACCCGGAGCCAACCTTGCTCACTGTCTTGAATGTATCTGTCTCTTCATCGTATACTGCTCCGAGCAGTGCTCCAACTCCGAATCTTGCACGTGCCCCCTTACCTCTGAAATATCCAACAATGCATACATCAATAGTATCTGCAAGCTCGCCCCTGTAACTTCTCTTCAATTTTATCCAGTTAAAGTTCCTCGCCCCTGCTGCATATGGTGCATCAAGCCTCTTCGCAACTACTCCTTCAAGACCCCTTTCAATAGCCTCCTCAAAATATTCATATATCTTTTTAGGATTATCAGTAACAAACATCTCAGCAGGCTCTATTACAGGATTCTTCTTTATAATGGCTTCGAGTTTTCCCCTTCTTTCGATGTATGGTTTTTCTGTATAGTCCTTACCATCTGCATAGAGGAGTTCAAAGGCAAAAAATTTTAGTGGATATTCCTTTGCAAGCTCTTCAATACCATGTTTCCTTTTACGCTGAATTGTTACCTGGAAAGGGAAGAGCTCTCCTGTGGCCTCGTTGTATGCAAGTGCTTCACCTTCGAAGATGGTTGTCTTTACTGCAAGATAATTCCTTGCCGCCTCTGTTATCTCAGGAAACATATGTGTCGTCCGCTCAAGGTTTCTCGAAAAGATTTCTACCTTAGCTTTCTCTTTATGAATCTGACACCTGAATCCATCGTATTTCGCCTCTACTGCTGCCTTCCCAATCTTTGTGATTATCTCCTCAGAAGAGGGAAGTCTCTCACATAACGCCATCCTTATCGGATAGCCCACATGAATCCTGAATTTCTTTATCCCTTCCATACCCTTATCAAGCAGGGTCTTGGCTACAAGACCCAGATCAGAACATAGATTATAGGCCCTTTCGAGTTCTGGTCTCAAAGCCCTGTCTCCCTGGGCTAATGCCAGTGCCTCAAGGACTGTAGGATCACCTATGCCAAGCCTCAGCCTCCCGATAACAAACCTTGCAATATACTTTGCCTCTCTGGATGAGACTCCATTGAAAAGGTTGCTCAGAAGTCCAATCTTCTTTTCAACACTCCCTGCACCACTGGTCTGTGCAATATCCATGAGTTCTTCATATACTTTATCAGTACTAACCCCCCCACCCTTCCCTTTCACAAGCTCCTCTGCTACTTTTCCGAGATCACCTGCTTGTTTGAATATATCCTCGACTCTTTTTGTGGTTGTCCCTGTTGCATCTGAGATAGCTCTTATCAGGAGTTTCTCTGACATGCCTATCTCGATGCCTTTAAAAGGTGGAAGGAGCTGTCCCTGACTGAGATAAATAATCTTGTCTATCTCTTTTGGAGATGCCTCTCTGAAAAGCTCCGCAAGGATATTGAACATCTCAAGCCTTTTCGTTGTAGCCTCAAGTTGTTCAAAGTATTCGGTTAAACGCAAAAATTTCATTTTTAACTTTTCACTTTTGACTTGTAACTTTAAACTTTATTTTGGTACCCACACCTTCCCCTTATCAATGATATGCTCTACTTCCCATCCCCTCTTATGTAGTTCTCTCGCAATCCATCTCCTGTGGCACTTCCATGGAAATCGTTCTGCACAAATAATTACAGAAGTCTTAGCAAGGGCAATGGACTCAAGCATAGCAATCCCCCTTTTGAAATCATCCGTAAGGGTATATTCAATGTATCCACCCTTCCTGAAGCCACCAAGTTCTGCTCCGAGGAAATAATACCCTATTCCCTCTTGGTTTAAAAGGGGGGCGAGGTTTTCTCTTGTGAATATCGGAACTTTGCTTTTCGGGAAACGCCGTACATCAATCAGTGATTTGATTTGGTATGCAAAGAGTATCTCTACGAAATCTTCTTCATTCCTCCTGTCAGTGCCGAGGGTGTATATCTTTTTTGTCCTCATATTAACATAATACCACTTTTTTCTTGACAAATAGTTCATTTTACGCTAAAAAATAGGCTGTATGGTTAAGTTCGGGCTTTTTATCCTGCAATCTATTATTTTATTCTTTGTATTACCCCTTTACGCATCAGAGGTCAACCAGGACAAGACAGTTGAACAACCAGTAATATCTTCCTTGCATGAAGAAGAGACAAATAACGGTCCCGGGATAGTATCAGATTATAGTTACAATGAACTTGCTGTAAAGGCTGTCAAAAAAAATATCGGGCTTTTTACCGAAAGGATAAGAGAGAAGTTTTCACTCTGGCTCAGCAGGTCAGGTAAATACCTCGAGCTGATGAAGGAGATACTGAAAGAAAAGGATGTCCCTGAAGAAATAGTCTTTCTCCCCCTGATCGAGAGCGGTTTCAACCCTTATGCCTACTCTCCTAAACGAGCAGTAGGATACTGGCAGTTTATTGCATCTACTGCAAAGAGATACGGCCTTGAGATAAACTGGTGGAGGGATGAAAGGAGAGACCCTGTAAAATCCACTGCGGCTGCAGCAGACTACCTCAAAGACCTGTATGAGATGTTTGGCTCATGGAATCTTGCGATGGCTGCGTATAATGCAGGTGAAGGTAAAATACTCAAGGCACTCAACAGGACAAAGACAGATGACTACTGGTCGCTGTTAAAGACAAGATATATCAGGAGAGAAACCAAGGACTATGTCCCTAAGTTCATCGCAGCAAGCTTAATCGCAAATAGCCCGCATGATTTTGGATTTGAAGACCTCGAATATCATCCACCACTCAATTATGACGAGGTAACAATAGAATCACCTGTTGACCTTCAGGTTATAGCAGAATGTGCAGAGACAACAGTAGAGGTCATAAAAGAATTAAACCCTGAACTCAGGAGATGGTGTACACCTCCTGATGTCCCTGAATATACCTTAAGAATACCTGCAGGTAAGAAGGATGTCTTTCTCGAGAAACTCTCTCAGATACCAGAGGAAAAGCGTTTTACAGTAGATGTATACAAGGTTAAAAAGGGAGATACATTTAAGAGAATTTCAAAAAAGACAGGTGTTCCTGTGCAGGTTATCCTCGATCTGAATTCCATGGAAAAGATAATGCCCCTTAAGTTAGGGACAGAGATTTATCTTCCTCCAAAAGGGAAATTCGTATTAGACAGAGATGACAGCGCAGCAATAAAGAAGGCATCGTTTAAACACAAAAAGAAAGGGCTGAAGAC
>JACRGU010000111.1 GCA_016212245.1 Nitrospirota bacterium | reverse complement strand
TTAAGAGTTTATCAACCAATCCCATACCTCCTTTTCAGGATATCTCTTTCCTTTGTTGCAAAATCAAAATATTTTCTCAGGGTAATTGACTCATACTTATGTCTTAAAAAGGGATTCTTATCGACCAAGAGCTTTCTGTTTTGCAGGATTCTTCCCACCAGGCTAATGGGGGAATTATTTAAAATGATGAGGTCAACCTCATCTGATCCGAGAACATCCGTTATCTTACCAAATAGGTCAATATAGTAAGATCTTTTCGTATCTTTCAAGAAGACAGCTATGTCAACATCACTTAAGGGGTTTACCCTATCTCTTAACAATCCACCAAAGAGATAAGCAAAAATGATATTGGAATCATTCATAAAAAGGTCGATCAGGGAGTTGATCTTTTGATGGATATTTTGAGGAAGTTGTTTAAATCGTATCATGCACTATTCTTTCTTGCCATATTTATGCACTGCCTCAACCATTGCGATTACATTTTCTACAGGTGTCTCGGGCAGAATGCCATGACCTAAATTGAATATGTGCCCTTTTGCAGACTCTCCTTTCCATAATATATCCTTAACCTTCTCTTCGATCTTCTCCTTTGGAAGAAAGAGTGCACATGGGTCGAGATTGCCCTGAACGACCACTTTTTTACCAAGTCTTTTTATTGCATCAGCCATATCAATCCTCCAGTCAATTCCAATAACATCAGCGCCTGTCTTCTTGACCTCTTTTAGGATTCCTGCACAATCATTGGCAAAGTAGATTATCGGGACTGAACTCTCTACTCTTTGCTCTTTGCTCTTTGCTCTTTGCTCACTCTTTAGTGCGTCCACAACCAGTTTAACATATGGTAATGCAAACTCTTCATAGTCCCTTGGTGTGAGTATGCCTGCCCATGTATCAAAAATCTGCACTGCCTGAACACCTGCATTTATTTGTGCAGAGAGATATGAGATAACAGTTGCAGTCAGTTTTTCCATGAGACAACTGAATACTCCACTGTGCTGAAACATCATCCTCTTTGTATGGATGAAATTCTTTGAACTACCACCTTCAATCATATATGTAGCGAGTGTGAATGGAGCACCTGAAAACCCTATAAGTGGCACCTTATTTTCAAGTTCTCTTCTCAGAGTCTTTATCGTCTCGAGAATAAAAGGCATATCTTCTCCTACATCTGGAATAATCAGCCTGTCAACAGCAGACCTATTCCTCACAGGCTCGCTGAGCACAGGTCCCTTTTTATCCGAAAATGTAAGATACACCCCCATTGCCTCAACAGGGATGAGGATATCAGAAAAGAGTATTGCTGCATCAACTCCGAGGATATTGACTGGCTGGAGTGTAACTTTTGCAGCAAGTTCAGGAGTTTTACAGAGGGTGATGAAGTCAACATTGGCTCGCACAGCCTGATATTGAGGAAGGTATCTCCCTGCCTGACGCATGAGCCATACGGGCGTATATTCAACCTTTTCCCCACGACACGCCCTAAGAAATGTATCGTTCATACTTCTCTCCTGAAAGTTAAAAGTTAAAAGTAAGAAGTAAAAAGTTAGTTCTAACCTATATCCTTTTTTTATTCCTTTCCTTTGCTGTTTTTACACTTTTCCCTAAAATATTCCCTATTTCTATAGATTCATTTATAAGTTCTTTAACTTGATCTTCTTTTACAATCCTTGAATCTCTCAAAAGTCTTAACCAGAAGTTTGTTTCCTTTGCTTCTTTAAAGGCTGTATTGATTTTATAAATAAAGTCTTCCTTGCTGAATCCTCCCCTTGCTTCTTCATAATTAGCCGCAGTAGATGTCCCAGCTTTAAGTAGTTGTCTTCCGATCTCATGTGCGGCTAATTCTCTCGGTAGGCTTCTTACCAATAAAACAATCTTTAAAGCAAAGTTATACAACCTCTTGTTTAAATCAGTTTCTTTATCTGGCTTGTTTTCCATCTTACTTTTCACTTTTTACTTTTCACTTTTTACTTTTCGTGGAACATACCCACAGAACGGTTCCTCCCTTAGATAATCGCCATGGACAGCGTATGCCCTTGCCCTGCATCCACCACAGACATTTATATATTCACATGAACCACACTTACCCTTGTATTTCTTGAAATCACGCAGCTCTTTGAAAAGCTCTGAATTTTCCCATATATCTTTAAAAGATTGTTTTTTTATATTTCCTGCAGGCCTTGGAAAGTAACTGCATGGAAGCACATTCCCATCTACATCAATAAGTGCTATGAGCTGTCCTGCAATACAGCCCTTTGCACCGCCTGTAGAAAACTTTAATGTCCTCCTTTCAAATTTAGTACCTTCTTCTTTTGACTTCTGTAAGACTATCCTGTAATAATGCGGTGCACATGTGGGCCTCACAAGCATATCCTTTTCATTCTTTTCCATCTGATAATGCCACTTGAGAATTTCTTCATAATCCTCTTTTGAAATAAGTTCATTCATTATCTCTTCTCCCCTTCCTGTAGGCACTATCATGAACATATACCATGCAGTTGCCCCGAGCTCCTTTGCAAGTTCATATACCTTCGGTATTTCCTCCTGATTTCTCTTTGTGAAAGATGAATTTATGATAAATTCTATCCCATGTTTCTTAAAAAGCCCTGCAGCACTTATTGTGCCTGCAAATGCACCTTTCTGGTTTCTGAAATCATCATGTATCTTTTCTTCAGAGCCATCAAGGCTTAATGAGGCAATCTTTATTCCTGAATCCCTTATCTTTTCACATATCTCATCTGTAATGAGGGTTCCGTTTGTTGCAAGGCACATCCTCAGGCCCTTTTCTGTGCCATATTCAGCAATCTCGAAAACATCCTTTCGAAGAAGTGGCTCACCTCCAGAAAGAACGACAACAGGCTTTGCATAACTTATTATATCATCTATGATTCTGAATGCCTCGGCAGTAGGAAAATCAGGATGGGCTTTTACTGCAAGTTCAGAGGAAGAGCGGCAATGAATACACCGCAGATTACATCTCCTCGTTATCTCCCATGCTATCCATTTAGGAGAAAATTCCAATTACACCTCCACCTCTGCTAATTTTTCACTTTAAATACATGTCTCACCCTCCCCCTCGCCCCCTCCCCTTGAGGGAGGGGGATGGGGGAGGGGTAATTTTCATTCTCCTTTATACTAACTGCTCAAATGTTTCACTCCAGATATTCTGCCCAATCACATCAAGCAATGGCTTAAAGGTTGATGTGTTAAAGGCTGATATAGCCACTGCATTATAGCGGAAGGTTATATTCCTTATCTCATCACCTGTAAGTCTATCTATCTTATTAAATACAAGTATCCTCTTCTTATCAGATAAATTAAGTTCCTCAAGTATATTCTCGACAGATTCTATATGCTGCTCAAAACGCGGGTTTGATGCATCAACAAGATGCAGTAATAAATCAGCATCCTCGAGCTCTTCGAGTGTTGCCCTGAATGCTGCCATCAAATCCTTTGGAAGGTCTCTTATGAAACCAACCGTATCTGTAACGATAACCTCTCTTTCTCTGGGAAACCTCAGTCGCCTGCTTGAAGTGTCGAGGGTTGCAAACATCTTATCCTCAACAAATATGGAGCTTTTTGTAAGGGCATTGAGCAGTGTTGACTTCCCGGCATTGGTATATCCGATAATCGAGACGATCGGGATGCCCTTCTGTAGCCGTCTATGCCTCCTCTGTCGCCTTGCCTCGCTGAGGGATTTCAGTTCTTTTTCGAGAAGGTTTATCCTGTCACGCACCCGTCTTCTGTCCACCTCGAGCTTCATCTCTCCAGGGCCTCTTCCGCCAATTCCACCCATCAGACGGGACATAGCTGTCCCCTTTCCAGTAAGCCTCGGTAGCCTGTATTTGAGCTGTGCAAGTTCGACCTGCACCTTACCATCTCTGCTATGTGCCCGTCTTGCAAATATATCGAGTATGAGCTGTGAGCGGTCTATCACCTTGAGTTCTGTGTGTTCGCCTATTGACTTTATCTGTGAAGGGCTCAGATCCTGGTCAAATATAAGGAATGTTGCACCTCTGTTCATGGCATTTATAATGAGTTCTCTGAGTTTGCCCTCACCCATCAGATATTTCGGGTTAATCTCTTTTGGCCTCTGGATAACAGTATCGAGGACAAGGACATCACTTGATTGGGCAAGCTCCTTCAGCTCTTCCATAGAGTCCTCCTGCTCATATCTTGGCCTTGTCGAGACACCTATCAGTATCGCCCTTTCTCTCTCATCTTTCTGGTCAAAGACCATTGCCCTTTCCATCTCCTCTTCGAGAGATTCTATAAAGGTATTGAAATCCAGTTTAAAACTATGGAAATCTTTTGAGGGTAAAACCTCTATCGCTCTTTCTGAACCCCGTGGCATTAGATGCGCTACATAGATGTTCCCGGGCAATCCATCTTTTGTACCTATAGCAGCGATCAGGTCAAGCCTTAATAAGGCAAGGTCTGTAAGGTCATCCTGATTAAGGGGCTCTTCATTCAGGTGAGTGTGTACAAGTCTGAGTCCCCTTAAAGCCTTTCTGCCTACAGGATAATCCTCAAGTTCAGGGATAAGGATCCCCTTTGCATTGCCAACGATTACATGGGTAATAGCACCATCCCTGTCAATAAGTATGCCTATCTGACGGCTTATTCCAGAAGAGAGTTCTGTGAGGTATCTTGCGAGTTCGGGGGTGACCACCTCACGGTGCATCTTCCTCCGGTAAATCCTCTCAAGCGAGTTGAGGTAGCTGGCCTTGAGTCCTGACAGATTTCCGTAAAGTGCTGGTATTTATCCCCTCCAATTGTTTATATTATATTTTAACATAATTTATTTGCTCCGAAAATGTCATTCCCGTGTAAACGGGAATCCATACCTGTTGCTTTCTGGATTCCCACTTTCGTGGGAATGACAGAAAAGTGGAAAGGAGGTTCTAATGAAGATTATTTCAGAGCATAAGATTGAAGGTAAGACCCTTCGTCTCGTCCAGGGAGACATCACAGAGAGAGATGTAGATGCAATAGTAAATGCGGCCAATTCTCACCTCCAGCATGGTGGTGGAGTTGCAGGTGCTATTGTAAGAAAAGGCGGACAGGTCATACAGGAGGAAAGCAACAAGATTAGTTTTACACCTGTTGGGACAGCGGTAATCACAACTGCAGGGAAACTACCTGCAAAATTCGTCATCCATGCAGTCGGGCCGAGGATGGGTGAAGGAGATGAGGATAATAAACTCAAGAATGCAGTCTTGAGCAGCCTGCGACTCGCATCAGAAAAAGGGCTAAGTAGTATCTCTATACCTGCCATAAGCTCAGGTATCTTTGGCTTTCCAAAAGATAGATGTGCAAAAATACTCGTGGGTGAAGGCGTAAGGTTTTTCAAGGAGAATAAAGAGAGCTCACTTCAGACGGTTGAATTCTGTATCTACGATGACCTGACATTAAGTCACTTTAAGAGAGAATTTGATAGCCTTTAATAGACTGTTTTTATCTTTTCATATATCTCTTCTGGAGTAAAGATAGCCCCACCTGGCCTTCCGTAAAACATTACCTCTGATTTCCCATTAATCGCCAGCCTCACATCCTCAACCATCTGTCCTGCATTCATCTCTATTGTAATAAACCGCCTGTTTTCTTCAGCCAGCACGGAGAGTTTCTTTTCTGGAAATGGAAAGAGGGTGATGGGTCTGAAGAGCCCGACTTTAAGTCCCTCACGCCTCAGCCTTCTTACAGAAGACAGGGCGATCCTCGCAGCGATTCCAAAGGCAACAATAATAATTTCAGAATCATCTACATCAACAGATTCATATCTTACCTCTATCTCCTTCATCGTAAGATACTTTTCCTGGAATATTTGGTTTCTTCTTTCCAGTTCCCCTTCGCCCATGTATAAAGACTTTATAACTCTCGGTTCACGGCCTTTGCATCCAGTGAGTGACCAGTCCTTTTCAGGAAGGTCTGGCTTCACATATGGCGTAGGAAAGAAAGGTTCCATCATCTGGCCGATTACCCCGTCTCCGAGTATCATCACAGGATTCCTGTACTCGTCTGCCTTATCAAAGGCGAGCATCGTGAGATCCCACATCTCCTGAAGGTTGTAAGGCGCATATACAAGTAGTTTATAATCTCCGTGTCCTCCACCCTTCACTGCCTGGAGGTAGTCTGCCTGGCTACCAGATATATTTCCGAGGCCAGGTCCACCCCTCTGTATGTTGACTATAACAGCAGGGAGTTCTGCCCCTGCAAGGTATGATATCGCCTCCTGTTTCAGGCTTATCCCTGGACTGCTTGATGAGGTCATGGCTCGTGCACCTGCAGCAGATGCACCATAGACCATATTTATTGCAGCGAGTTCACTTTCAGCCTGGATAAATACCCCTCTGACTTCTTCCATACGATGAGACATATATTCGGGGATTTCATTCTGGGGTGTTATTGGGTATCCTGCATAGAAGCGACAGCATGCATTTATTGCAGCCTCTGCAATTACTTCATTGCCCTTCAAAAAGAGCTTTTCTCTCATCAGCGATAATTATAACATATCCAGGAGCACTATCCTCGTAACGAATTATTGAATTATTGGTTATTATTTGGTTATTGTAATTGGTCATTGGTTATTATTTGGTTAACGGAGTCTGTTGTGTATTTTCAGGATTTGATTTTAAAACTTAATCAGTTCTGGTCAAAAAAAGGCTGTATTCTCCTTCAACCATACGACATGGAGGTAGGTGCAGGCACATTCCATCCTGCTACATTCTTCAGGGTTCTGGGGCCAGAACCATGGAAAACCGCATATGTAGAACCTTCAAGAAGGCCAACTGATGGAAGGTATGGAGAAAATCCAAACAGGCTTCAGTACTACTATCAGTACCAGGTCATCCTGAAACCATCTCCATCCGATAGTCAGGAAGTCTATCTCGAAAGCCTTTCTTATTTAGGTATAGACCTGCTCAAACATGATATCAGATTTGTAGAGGATGATTGGGAATCCCCCACACTCGGCGCATGGGGTCTCGGATGGGAGGTATGGCTCGACGGGATGGAGATAACCCAGTTCACCTATTTTCAGCAGGTTGGAGGCATTGACCTCAAACCAGTGTCACTTGAACTAACATATGGACTCGAACGGATTGCCATGTATCTGCAAGAAGTGGATAATGTATTTAACCTTAAATGGTGCAAGGGCATAAAATATGGAGACATACATCGTATCAGTGAAGTAGAATTCTCAAAGTATAATTTTGATTATGCCGATGCAGGACTCCTTATAAGACAGTTTGAGGCATACGAAAAAGAGTCATTCAGACTCAATAAACTTGGTCTTGTACTTCCATCTTATGAGTTCTGTTTAAAGTGCTCACACATCTTTAACCTGCTCGATGCGAGAGGCGCCCTTTCTGTCACAGAAAGGACAGGATATATTGCACGTGTAAGAAATCTTGCAAAGCTCTGTGCAGAGGCATATTACAAACAGCGGGAAGAGATGGGATTCCCCTTGCTAAAGCAAGTGGAAGGTAGGAAATAAGAAATGGGAAATGAAGAGATTCATAACTTCTCACTTCTTCTTGAGATTGGCACAGAAGAAATACCAGCAGGGTTTCTGCCAGGAGCAATCCAGAGCTTAAAGGAAAATACCGCCACAATCTTAAAAGAAACCTATATTGATTTTTCAGAAATAGAGGCTTATGCAACACCAAGAAGGCTCTCGCTTTTCATTACTGGATTACCAGAGGTGCAGGGCGATCGGGTAAGGGAGATATTCGGCCCTGCAAAAAAAGTGGCCTTTGATAACAAAGGTAATCCGACAAGGGCAGCAATAGGGTTCGCAAACTCTCATGGGATAAATGTAGAGAGTCTTATTGTGAAAAGAAGGGACAAAGGCGAATATGTTGTTGCAGTGTTTGAAGAGAAAGGAATAGCTGTCAAAGACCTTCTACCAGAAATATTAAAGAAAGTCATTCTTTCCATAAACTTCCCGAAGACCATGAGATGGGGAAACGGAAGCATAAGGTTTGCCAGGCCGATACACTGGCTTCTATCTATGTTCGGTGAGGATGTCATCCATTTTGAGATTGATGGAATAAAGAGCAGTAATATGACAAGGGGGCATCGTTTCCTCTCACCTGCCACATTCCAGGTAAAGGGGATATCAGCTTACATAAATCTTCTCAAAAATAACTATGTAATACTTGACCAGAAAGAAAGAAGGAAGATAATCCTTGCAGGTATCAGAAAGCTCTCTGATGTAGTAGGCGGAAGACCCATAGAAGACGAGGAACTAATCGAGACAGTCAATTTTCTTGTTGAATATCCTGTCCCTGTGCTATGCAGCTTTTCAGAAGAGTATCTGGAGCTGCCAAAAGAACTACTCATTACTGTCATGAAAGACTATCAGAAATGTTTTGCTATAGAAGACGGAGGGGGCAAACTAATTAACCATTTTATCGTTATCAGTAATACAAGGGAAGAAAATGCAGAGACAGTGAAGATTGGTGCCGAACGAGTCATAAAGGCAAGGTTTGAAGATGCGAGGTTCTATTTTGAGGATGACAGGAAAAAACCACTCTCTGAAAGGATAGAGGAGCTCAGGAAGGTTACATTCCATGACAGGCTCGGGAATCTCTATGAAAAAACAGAACGGATAGTCTCTATTGCAGGATTTCTTGCGGATAGGCTTCTGCCTTCAGCAAAAGAGAGGCTCAGTCGTGCTGCATGGCTTTCAAAAACAGATCTCATAACAGGCATTGTCAGGGAATTTCCTGAGCTGCAGGGAATCATGGGGAAATACTATGTTCTTCATGACAGAGAAAACAGCGAAATTGCAGAAGCCATAGAAGAGCAGTATCTGCCAGCACATTCAGGTGGAAGACTTCCACAGACAGAAGTTGGAGCGATTCTCAGCATAGCTGATAAGATAGACAACATAGCTTCATTCTTTTCTATAGGGCTTACACCTACAGGCTCTGAAGACCCTTTTGCCCTGAGGCGACAGGCACTCGGAGTCGTAGCGATAATATTAACCAGGGGTTACAGCATTACGTTAAAAGAACTCGTAGATAAAGCACTCAATAATCTCTCACATATAAATGGCTCAGGAGATGCAGAGAAAAATATAATGCAGTTTTTTGGACAGAGATTTGAATCCGTATTTTCAGCAGATGGTTATACATCCGATCTGATCCAATCAGTCCTTTCACTCTCAGGCTGCATGCCATTAAAAGAGATAAGGGGAAGGCTCGATGCTATACAGAAATTCAAAAAGGACAGGGGATACAATAACTTTCTACTTGCAATAAAGCGTGTAAATAATATAATTCCAGAGATAGCAATTCCTGAATTAAAAGCCGAGCTCCTGATAGAAGAACCTGAGAAGAGACTCAAAGAAAAACTCGACTCCGTTAAATCCGATGTCACAGCCCTTCTTAAAGATAGACAGTATTATGATGCAATCAATACCCTTTCTTCATTAACAGAACCAATTAACCATTTTTTTGACCGTGTCCTTGTGATGGATAAGCGGGAAGAGATGAGGCAAAACAGACTGGCATTACTCAAAGAGATCTGGAGGGCAGCTTCATCCATTGCAGACTTTTCAAAACTGTCCACTGCTGAATGTTGACAATTCTTTAATAATTTTATTATTCTATCAAATGCTTAACTCGAAAAATGCATTTTGGCTTAATTTCAATAAAAAGGTGAAGGGATGAAAACTCAGTTCGCTAAAAAAGGTACTGTTGAACGAAAGTGGTATCTTGTTGATGCAAAGGATGCTGTACTTGGAAGGCTTGCAAGTAAGGTAGCAGTGTACCTGCGTGGAAAGAACAAGTCAGTATTCACTCCCAATATAGACACAGGAGATTTTGTTGTTGTTGTGAATGCGGATAAGATAAGACTTACAGGCAGAAAGCTTACAGACAAGGTGTATTACCACCATTCAGGCTACACAGGTGGTCTAAAAATCCGGACCGCAAAAGAGCTTCTTGAAAAAAAACCCGAAAAGATGATCAAGGATGCAGTATGGGGAATGCTTCCAAAAAACAGGCTCGGCAGGGCGATGTTCAAGAAGCTCAAGGTATACAGGGGATCAGAACACCCTCATAAAGCACAGAAACCAGAAATCTTATAGGAGTTTTAGATGGTTGAGATTCAATATAATGCAACCGGCAGGAGAAAAACCTCAATAGCAAGAGTGCGTATTTCACCTGGGAAAGGTCAGATAATCGTCAATAACAAACCTGTTGATAGCTATTTCCCGAGAGAAACATTAAGGATGATTATCCGTCAACCAATCGAGCTTGCTGGTGTAACAGGGAAATATAATATCACTGCAAAAGTTGGTGGAGGCGGTCTTACAGGCCAGGCAGGTGCAATAAGACACGGGATATCAAGGGCACTTGTACGTATGGACAATGACCTCAGATTAAGGCTCAAGAAGGAGGGCTTTCTCACAAGGGACCCACGGGAGAAAGAGAGAAAGAAATACGGTCAGAAGGGCGCAAGAAAGAGATTCCAGTTCTCCAAAAGGTAACAGAGTGATTAGTGATCAGTGTTTAGTAATTAGTGATTATTCTTTGATAGCCAGCAGTCAGTTTTTTGTTCACTGTTCACTGTTCACTGTTCACTGTTCACTATGTTAAGGGTTGCCATATGTGGTGGTAGTGGATATACAGGTTGTGAATTACTTCGCCTCCTTTCAAATCACCCCGGAGTTACAGTTACAGCTGTCACATCAGAGAAATCTGCAGGTAAATCTATAAGCGACCTCTTCCCCTATCTTTACAGATACTCGAACCTCATATATGAACAGTTAAAAGTTAACGATATCCTCGATAGGGCAGACCTGTTTTTCATGGCCCTTCCTCATGGAAGGTCCCAGGAGGCAGTGGACTTTCTTTTTAAACATGGGGAAAAGGTTATTGACCTCTCTGCTGATTACAGGCTCAGAGATGTAAGGATATATGAAGAATGGTATAAGGTGCCTCATAAATTTCAAACAACCCTGAAAAAGGCTGTTTACGGCCTTCCAGAGCTTTACAGAAAAAAGATTGCAAAGGCAAATCTCATCGCCAACCCTGGATGCTACCCAACAGGAGCAATCCTTGGATTATACCCTGCAACAAAAAATAAACTGATTGCTGTTGACTCAATAGTTATAGACTCGAAGTCAGGGACAAGCGGTGCGGGAAGAAAGTCAGATATAAAATTTTCATACTGTGAGGTGAATGAAGGGTTCAAGGCATATGCAGTTGCATCACACAGACACACACCTGAGATCGAACAGGAGCTTTCTGTTATAGCAGGAAAGGATATAAAAATTAACTTTACACCACACCTTGCGCCCTTCGACAGAGGGATACTTACAACCATATATGCACGGCTTACAAAAAATATCAGTATGGAAAAGATTATAGATGTCTATAAAAAGTCATATTCCAATGAGCCATTTGTACAGGTTCTTGATGATGGAGGATCACCTAATGTTAAAAATGTGCGAGGGACAAACATGTGTGAGGTCGGGCTAACCATAAATATGAGGACAGATACCCTAATCATTGTCACTGCAATAGATAACCTTATGAAAGGCGCATCAGGACAGGCAGTACACAATATGAATATCATGATGGGATTTGATGAAAAAACAGCCCTCGACACAATAGCGATGTTCCCATAAGCAGTGATAAAGTGACGAGTAACAAGTTGTGAGTAAAACAATACTGATTCCAAAAGGTTTTTTATTCTCTATCGTAGAGGCTGCAATCAAAAAACCTGGGCGTAAAGACCTTGCACTCATTTATTCTAAAGTCGAGGCAAATATTGCCGGCACATTCACAACAAACAGGGTCAAGGCTGCACCTGTAAAACTCAATATAAAAAAGATTAAGTCAGGCAGGGGGCAGGCAATAATCGTCAATAGCGGCAATGCCAATGCATGCACAGGTAAAAAGGGCATACAGGATGCTGCCCTGATGGCAAAACTTATTGCTGATGGCCTAAACATAAAACCATCTCTCATTTATGTCTGTTCAACAGGTGTCATAGGGGCACCCATGCCTATGGAGCGAGTAAGACAAAAGATTCCTGAATTGATAGATAACCTCGGCAGGTCAACTGTAGAGGATGTCGCAGCAGCAATAATAACAACTGATACATTTCCAAAGATTGTAAGGAAAAAGGTAAAAATTGGTAATGAGATGGGCATAATCGTTGGTATCTGTAAGGGTGCGGGAATGATATGCCCTGATATGGCCACAATGCTCTGCTTTATAATGACAGATATG
>JACRGU010000103.1 GCA_016212245.1 Nitrospirota bacterium | reverse complement strand
GCGGCTTTCACTCAGTCAGGTTCAGGGTGTGGGAATCCTTGCAGGATCAATCCTGCTCGAGGGACAGAAGGGTGGGGATGCCCTCTTAACACTCGGTGCATTAGGGAGCAGTCTTCTTCTGCTTAAGTATGACAGGGACCAGGAGCTTCAGGCAGACAGGCTCGGTGTGAAATATATAGCAAAACTCGGATACAACCCGGTAGAGGCCTTAAATGCCCATGAACAGCTCGAAATTGCTGTTGAAAGGTATACGAAACGATTGGGTAAGGAACAGAGAGAGGAGACATTCCTCGATGAGATACTCTCGACCCATCCGAGGTCTCAGGTGAGAAAGGAAGAGATTGAGGCAATGATTAAAGAGCTTCCTCTATATACTATTGTTGGTGATGGAAAAGGAGCGGAAGTATTTAATTCACAGCTCAAGAAAATAAGGGAAGTAAATAAGGCTTATATCATTTTTGATGAAGCAGAAAGGGCATTTAAGGATAAAAAGATTTCAGAGGCAAAAGAAAAACTCGAAAAGGCGATAGCGCTCAATAGCCAGCAACCTCCATTTTATAACCTCTGGGGCAATATAAAGATTAAAGAATTTAGGTATTCTGAGGCAGAGGAGATGTATAACAAAGCGCTCTCTATTGACCCTGAATACCAGCCCTCTTTATACGGCATGGGGATGGTTTATTTCCTCAGGGAAGATTATGGCAGGGTAATAAACTATCTTTCGAGAAGCCTTGAGCTCTTTCCAGAACATTACGGTTCACACTTCATTATCGGCAGAAGTTATATGGGGCTAAGGAGTTATAGAAAGGCGCTCAAGCACCTTAACATAGTTGCAGATGTAATTCCAAAACATCCTGAGGTACACGGATACCTCGGCATATGTTATGAAAATCTTGGTGACCCAAGGTCTGCTTACAGGGAATACTCCATACAGGTAAAGATTGCACCCAACAATGAGATAGGCAGATATGCACAGGAGCGGCTCTATGTGTTGAGGATATACAGGTGAAGAAAGGTCTAAGGTGTCTCTCCTGAAAATAAATAGTCTCAACATATCCTTCAGGACAACTAATAATCCTGTAAAGGTCGTTTCTGGCCTTAACTTCGAAATTGAGGAGGCCGAGGTCTTTGGCCTTGTTGGAGAAAGTGGATGCGGGAAAAGCCTCACTGCCCTTTCTATTATGGGAATCCTCCCGCATAATGCATTTGCAGAGGGTGAGGTCGTCTTTAAAGGCAGCGACCTCCTTAAGCTCGATAGAGAATCAATGAGAAGGCTGAGAGGGAAAGAGCTATCCATGATATTCCAGGAGCCAATGACATCATTAAACCCTGTGCTGACGATTGGTTATCAGGTAGCAGAGGTTCTTACCACTCATATGGGTCTCTCAAAGAAAGAGGCAATGGATAATACGATAGAACTCCTGAGGGCAGTCAAAATCCCGTCTCCAGAAATCAGGATAAAGGAGTATCCACACCAGATGTCAGGGGGTATGAGGCAGAGGGTCATGATTGCCATGGCAATCGCATGCAACCCAGCCTTGCTTATTGCTGATGAGCCAACGACAGCCCTCGATGTTACAATACAGGCCCAGATACTCGAACTCATACAGAAGCTAAGGGAGGAGAGGAAGATGGCTGTGCTTCTTATCACCCATGACCTCGGTATCATTGCAGAGAATGTTAAGAGGGTTGCTATCATGTATGCTGGCAGATTAATGGAGATGACAGATACAGATGAGTTATTCAACAATCCACGACACCCCTATACCATAGGGCTGTTAGAATCATTACCAAAAGAGAAAGGCATACCTTTAAAACCTATACCTGGCTTTGTGCCAAAACCGGATGAACTCCCTCAGGGCTGTAAGTTTTCAGACAGGTGCAGATTTGCAATACGTGAATGTATGGAGAGAGAGCCCGAGCTGATACCAGTAACGAGTAACGAGTCACGAGACACCCCCTCCCTAACCCTCCCCCCTCGAGGGGGAGGGCAGGGGTGGGGGGGAGACCCGTCACTCGTCACCCGTCACTCGTCACTACATTTAGTCAGGTGCGTCAGGGCTGAGGAAATAACATGGCACTCCTGAGTATAAACTCTCTTAAAAAATATTTCCCTGTCAAAAAGGGGTTTATGACCGAACCCCTATGGGTAAAGGCTGTAGATGGTATTGATTTCTCTATTGATAAGGACAGGGTTTTTGCCCTTGTTGGTGAAAGCGGATGCGGAAAGTCAACTGTTGCACGGCTTGTTTTAAGGCTGATAACTCCGACTTCCGGTAAGGTAATGTTTGAGGATAAAGATGTCTTTTCTTTAGAGGGTGATTCACTAAAGGCATTCAGAAAATCCGTACAGATTATCTTCCAGGATCCCTTTGCATCTCTAAACCCGAGAATGACCGTATTTGACACTATTTCAGAGCCACTCAGGATTCACAGGATTGTAAAGAAACACCGGATGAAGGATAGTGTAGTTAAACTGCTCGCTAAAGTTGGGCTTGGTCCTGACATCATGAACCGTTATCCCCATGAGTTCAGCGGTGGTCAGCGCCAGAGGATATGCATTGCGAGGGCATTGGCAGTCTCTCCAGAGGTGATAGTTGCAGATGAACCATTATCTGCCCTTGATGTCTCAATACAGGCACAGATACTGAACCTGCTTCAGGAATTAAAGAAAGGGTCAAAGATTTCATTTCTATTCATAAGCCATGACCTCAAGGTTGTCCATTACTTCAGCGATAGCGTTGGTGTGATGTACCTCGGGAAGATTGTTGAACATGCAAAGACAGATGATTTATTCAGGAAGCCTCTACACCCATATACAGAGTTGCTCCTGTCATCAGCACCGAAGGTAAGAGTTAAGAGTGATGAGTTCGGAGTCATCAGTAAAGACCTTAAACTCCGGACTCCGACCCTGAATCAAGTTCAGGGCGGACTCCGAACTGACATTGGTGAAGTTCCAAGTCCAATAGATATTCCTGCTGGATGCCAATTCCATCCAAGGTGTCCAAAACGGTTTGAACCATGTGATAAGGTTATACCTGTCCTGAAACCCCTGAATCAAGTTCAGGGTCAGGATCAGGAGACAGATGGCAGACTTGTGGCATGCCACCTAATCAAATAGTGCGGTCAGGGTATTTGCCTTTTCCTCGATATGCCTTGTCAGGTTTTCCTGCTCATCCTTCAGTCTGTGAAGTTCATCTGCAATATTAAGCGCTGCTAAGATTGACGCCTTGACAGGTGTGATGTTAGGTGAGGAGTCATAGACCTCTTTAAGCTTCTCATTAACATACGCGGCGAGTTTCTTGATATGTTCCTCAGTGGCGTCTCCTTTTACTATATATTTCTGACCTAAGATATAGACCTCGGTGCTCCCCATATGTTCCCCGGTGTTATTATAATTCAATGGTTTCGAGTTCGTTGAGAAGGCCCTCAATCTGGTTCTTTATCAGGTTCTTCTCTGACATCAGCTGTTCGATCTCCTGATTTTTTTCATTCAGCAGTCCTTCGAGTTCTCTTATCTTTCTTTCGAGGAGGGCCTTTTCATCCTTTAGGGTCTTTACCCTCTCGATTGCTGTGGTAATCTTATCTTCTAAGCTTTTAAGTTTTTCCAATGGCATAACCTCCTTTTTTACTCCTGTAGCTCTATCTATAAATTGGTTGTCGTCAAAGAGAGTCTTCTTCCGGTCCATTGCGTTTAAGATAGCAGAAGGCAGGGATGTATTGCAATATACCCTTACAGTTCCCGCACCTTTTAGATAGAATACACCAAGCTTACTGTGAGGTCACAAGAAAGGTGCGGGATTTATCATATCGGCCTCTACTGGAGAAACCTTTTTATATTCAAAGTAAGTGGTGAGAACCCTCCTTACATAGTTCCTCGTCTCACTGTACGGAATGTCTTCAATGAATTCGTCCAGTGATTTATATCTCCCATTCTGAATCCATTTTTTCACCACCTCTCCTCCAGCATTATAAGCAGCAAGTGCATGGGGGTAAGAGCCGAATTCATTAATCAGATTACTCAGATAATAAATACCGAGGTGGAGATTATTTTTTACATCATGTATCTGTTGTGTTACATTTATGCCTAGTTTTAACTTGCTGTCGAGTTGGTATGCGGTCTGTGGCATAATCTGCATGAGACCACAGGCCCCTGCTACAGACCTTGCCTCAGGGTCAAACCTGCTTTCTTCCCTTACAACTGAAAGGGCTAAAAGTGGATCTATACTGTATCTCCCTGAAAGACCTTCAACAATGTCCCAGTATGCAAGTGGATACCAGAATTGGTGCAGTCTTTCCATGTATGGCATCTTTACTGCAAGTGTAACCATATGGTTGTATTCACCGAGCTCCTTAAACTTCGAGCTGATATAGATGAGGTTATCTATCGAGCTGATATTTTTTGAAATATAGATAAGCTCTAACAGGGCTTCATTTGACATCCCGAGTTCCAAAAGCGCCTCGATACGATCAATTTTTTTAATTGTTGTCACTGTATCTTCTAAAAGATTCGAGCGCTTGATAGTATTCGCGGTTCTTATGTAAGATAGGACGCTGTAGAAATCCTGATTTCTGGCCATGAGGGTCTGATAAACTGGCATGGCATCTTCCCCGAGTGCCTCAAGACTCCTTGCCTTCCAGTAGAGATACCTGGAGCTGTCGTATGTGCTACAGAGTCTGTCAAAAACCTCTATGGCTTTCCTGTATTCTCCTGTGAGGAAGTAAGTCCATCCAATTCCCCAGAGGGCATCTTCGGTCTCAGACGGGTATTGTTCTATTACCTTCTGATAGGTAGTTATTGCATCTTTAGTCTTTAAATCCCTTCTCTTATCAGAAGCGACTGTAATGAGTAGAGGGCCTGCCTTTTTATCTTTTTTCTTAAGAAGTTCGTTTAGAACAGCATTAAATGTCTCTTTTTCTCCTGCCCTGTACAGGGAACATGCCATCCAGTATTTATCGTCAACCTTTCTATAAATCTCAGCAGCCTCTTTATATCTCTTCTGCCTGAAAAGAGATAGTCCGAGTTTTTGTAGGATTTCATTTTTAAGCCTTCTGTCACCTTTTGCCATCGCTGTCCTCAGGCTAGACTCAGCTTCCTTGAAATCCCTTGCATTTATCAGGTTTGATGCCCGCTCTAAAAGGTCACCAGCATTAATATCAGAGGGATCCAGCTCATTATGTGCTATTCCTGAAAATACACCGGCACCCACATAGAGACCTTTAAAAATTGACTTAGCTTTCTGTATTTCACCTTTATTCTTAAGCCACTGCCCATACATAAACCTCATCTCTTCGTCGTCAGAGTAGTCCCTGACATAAGACTCAAAAATTTTTGATACCTCACCTGAATTCGACAGAATCTTGCCATTCGACAGAATCTTGCCAATTGCTATAAGTTCCCTTATCTCGCTGATGCGGGCCTTCTTTCTGAGTGGTGAATCGGGATATCTGTTAAGAAGGATATGTATGGTCTTCAAGGACTGGTCATGGTTACCTGTTTCCTGATGAGCATTCGAGAGCCATAACAGGGCATAATCGCCCAGCAGGGGAAATTCTCTCTCCGCAATTGATAGGCTGAGTATAGCATCTTCATATTTCCCGCTTTCCAGCTCTATTTTGCCTTTTTTCAGGTATGCCTTCCCATCCGTCTCCGTACCATAAACCAGTGACCAGTGAAGAGTAAATAGGAAGAGGCACAAAAGGCGTAGTTTCATAAAAATATCATAGTCAAAATGGCGTTTTTCAGCAATAGTTTACCTAAACATTGCATATCAAGAACAAATTTTGTAACTATTGGGTTTATACAGGGTGGAGGCGGCGAGCGGATTTGAACCGCTGCATAAAGGTTTTGCAGACCTCTCCCTTAGCCACTTGGGTACGCCGCCATCTGGAGCGGGAAACGGGGCTCGAACCCGCGACCCCAACCTTGGCAAGGTTGTGCTCTACCAGCTGAGCTATTCCCGCATTTCTCCTTCATAAACTCTTAACTTATAATTAGCTAATAAGCTATAATGGACTTCATAAAATACTAATGAAAAAATGCGAGCTTTGTCAATATTATGGTGTATCCTGATTTAGAAGAGTTTAAGTCGCTTTCCTTAAGGGGAAATCTTATACCTGTGTACAGGGAGATTCTTGCTGATGTAGAGACACCTGTCTCTGCCTACCTCAAGCTCGGCGGTACCCCCTCCTTTCTCCTCGAGAGTGTGGTTGGAGGGGAAAAATGGGCGAGATATTCATTCCTCGGCTCAAAACCATCAAAGGTTATAAGGGGATGGGGCAGAAAGATTGAGATAAGAGACAATGGACAGGAGCCTCAAATATTCGAGGTAGATGACCCTATCGAGGTTATAAAAAAGGAAATCATTGCCTGCATGCCAGTTGAGATCAAGGGTCTACCGAGGTTTTACGGTGGTCTTGTAGGGTATATTGGTTATGATATGGTCAGATTTTTTGAAATTATCCCTGATGAGGGGAGGCCCGGCCTCAACCTTCCTGATATGTTCTTTATGGTTACAGACACAATGCTTATATTCGACAGCCTCAGGCAAAAGATAAAGGTTGTCTCGAATGCCCATATCAATAACAAATCCCCTGAAGAGGCATACAGAGAGGCAATAGAAAAAATAGATAGCATAATAGAAAGGCTAAAAGAGCCAATTGAGCACAGAGCACAGAGCACCCTCTCCCTCACCCTCCCCCCTATAATAAAATCCCCCCCACCTTTGTCCTCCCCCGCTTATGGGGGGAGGATATGGTGGGGGCGAGGGGGAGGGCAGGGGTGGGGGGGAGACTCCGAACTCCGAACTTTGAACTTTGAACTACATGGCTATGCATCATCTTTTGTCACAAAGGAGGCATTTGAGGGTGCAGTGCTCAGGGCAAAAGAGTATATAATGTCAGGGGATGTGGTTCAGGTTGTGCTCTCGCAGAGATTCGAGTGTGAGTCCAAGGTTGAGCCAATCAATATATACAGGGCATTGCGTGTAATAAATCCATCTCCTTACATGTATTATCTTGATACAGGTGATGCAAGTCTTGTTGGCTCATCTCCTGAGATACTCGTACGGCTTGAGGGGAAAAAGATTGTTCTAAGGCCGATTGCAGGAACGCGCAGGAGAGGAGAAACAGAGATAGAGGATAAGGTGCTCGAGGAAGAACTCAGGAAAGACACTAAAGAGATAGCAGAGCATATCATGCTTGTTGACCTCGGAAGGAACGACGTTGGCAGGGTTGCGGAGATAGGGTCTGTGAATGTAACAGAACTGATGACTGTCGAGAGATACAGCCATGTTATGCACCTTGTCTCTAATGTAGAGGGCGATTTAAAAGACGGGCTTGATGCATTTGATGTGCTTGAGGCATGTTTTCCTGCAGGTACTGTAACAGGTGCGCCAAAGGTTCGGGCAATGGAGATAATAGAGGAGCTTGAGCCGACGAAGAGAGGTCCCTATGCCGGCGCAGTAGGATACTTTAGCTATTCCGGGAATATGGATACCTGTATCACTATAAGAACGCTTATAATAAAAGATGGTAAGGTGTATGTTCAGGCAGGTGCAGGGATAGTGGCTGACTCTGTTCCTGAGAGGGAGTATACTGAGACGGTGAATAAGGCCATGGGTATGATGAGGGCAGTGTATATGGCAGAAAATGGGTTGGTGTAAAGACAGACTGTCGGACTATCGGCCAAAAAAGCCGCTCGAATACTATATCCTGCCTTTATGAATAATGATATAGATTAGAGGTTCAGAATGCTTTTGATGATTGATAACTACGATTCTTTTACCTATAACTTAGTCCAGTACCTTGGAGAGATGGGCGAGGATATAAAGGTATTCAGGAATGATAAGATTACAATACCTGAGATAGAAAGACTAAACCCTGAAAGGATTGTAATCTCGCCAGGGCCATGCACACCAAAGGAGGCTGGTATCTCTGTAGAATTGATAAAACATTTTGCTGGCATGATTCCAATCTTAGGTGTCTGCCTAGGTCATCAATCAATAGGTGCTGCATTTGGTGGAGATATAATAAGGGCGCCAAGGCTCATGCATGGAAAGACATCTCTGATTCACCATGATGGGAAAACTATATTCGGGGGTCTTCCGAATCCATTCGAGGCAACAAGGTATCATTCACTTGTGATAAAAAAAGAGACCATGCCTGACTGTCTCGAAATAACTGCATGGACTGATATGGATGAGATAATGGGTGTAAGGCATAAGGAGTTTATCATCGAGGGTGTCCAGTTCCATCCAGAATCAATACTGACAAGGGTTGGGAAAGATCTGTTAAGGAATTTTTTAAGGCTGTCCCTCCATTTATAAATCTTCCCATGGCTTAGCACCGTGTGTAAGCCATTTAGACATCTGCTTTTCAACTTCTTCGTGAGGCATCCCTATCCCTTCATCTAATTCCTTCAAACCAGCATCCACCTGCAGTTTAAATACAACTCAGCCATGATTTCATCAACCGTTACATCATCAGGAAGGGATTCAATCATATGAATAACTTGTTCTTTTATCCCTGCTATTTAGCACCTCCTTGATGTTTAAAATATACCATTTAACTCAGTTCCTTAACAAGTGGTCATCGGGACGGCGGGTATCCTAAGTCGCCGAAGGCGATTTAGGTGAATGCGAAGCCCGAACTAGATACATTCATGTTATCTGAAGTGCGTGCCGCCCCTTTTCTTTTTTAAATGACCAAATTTTTCCTGCAACTCGCGCAATTCCTTATCACGAGCCTTTAAATACTTTTCTGCCAATTTCAATCTTATCTCCCGCTGTAATTTTACTGCATCAATTTTCTTTTCCATATAACACCTCCAATGGACTCCGTATTTCCAAAAGATGATACCCAAGCATTAGATTTACTGCATTGAACTTTCTAATACGGTCAAGATTTACAATCTGCTTAAAATTCCAACTATTGATGCCTGTAATAATAATGTCCTATGTTCGTACTATGTTTGTCATTCCGTGCTTGACACGGAATCCAGCTAAAAAAAGCCTTAAGCCTGGATTCCCGCTTTCGCGGGAATGACGAGAGGGCGGACATTTCTTATACAGTTTTCAATAACTAAAACATCAACTCGCTCTATTGTGGCAATTGCAATATGTTGGGCATCAATAAGATGCTTTTCGGTTACCACATCATGAGAAATGTAGGTATCTGCTAATGTTACAGCCTCATTAGTGAGAAAAACATACCCAATAAATTCGGATGGTAAATCTGACAAAATCTGCCTGACTTCCTCTGGCGATAGTTCACGGTCAATTTTTCCTTTGTTCCTTTTCCCATAATGTTTTTAGGTCTCTTCTCCCATGAATTAGACCCAATATAACGACACGGGATTCTTCTATGCTATAAATAAGACGATATTCTTTTATGAAAAGTTCACGAATATTTGGATTGGAAAGTTCAGGAACAATGCGTCCTCTTTCAGAAAACTTATTGAGGGAGCGGCTTGCTTCACGAACTTCCTGAACAAAGGAAGCTGCGTAAAAAGCGGAATCTCTTGCAATATAATCAGCAATTGCTCCGAGGTCAGAAGTCGCTTCAAATGACCAAACTATTTTTCGAGCCATTTTGACATCATCTTCTCTACTTCTTCGTGTGTTTAAACTCGTCCTTCCTCTGCTTCCTTCTAGCCATTCTCTATTTTTTGTAGGACGTAAAGAT
>JACRGU010000102.1 GCA_016212245.1 Nitrospirota bacterium | reverse complement strand
GTAGTAAGTGATTCCCAATTTATAAATTATGCCATTCTCCCTAAGGATCAAGTTGCCAGATACCTCCTCAGACATCAGCAGGTAATCGAGAAGATTATGGATTCTTACACCATCATACCTATGAGGCTGGGCACCTATGCCTTTAATATAGGAGAAGTTAAGGAGATTTTATCTAAGGGATATGCAATGTTTAAAGATATATTCAAAAAGATCAATAACAAGATTGAAATTGATGTGGTGGCGACATGGAATGATTTAAATTCGGTAATTAAAGAGATTGGTGAGGAACAGGAGATTAAAGAGCTTAAAGAAAAACTGATGTCAAAGTCCGGAGGGGTACCTGTTAAAGATCAGATGATGATAGGAAGCAGGATAAAGCATATCCTGGACAAAAAAAAGGAAAGATGTTCTTTTGAGATAGAGGCAGCATTGAAGGAATGCAGTCTGGATTTTAGAAAGCACGACCTGATGGATGACAGGATGATCTTTAATACCGCCTTTCTCATTGCTGAAGATAAACATAGAGATTTTGATGAGAAAGTAGAAGAGTTAGACAGAAGATACATGGGAAAAATGAATTTTAGATGTGTTGGACCATTGCCAACATATAGTTTTTATACAATAGAGACTAAAAAGATAAGCTTTGAAGAGGTGAACTGGGCAAGGAAGGTACTTACTCTGAGTAATAAGGCAACAAAAGAAGAAATCATCAAAGCTTACAGAAACGGTGCCAAATTGTACCATCCCGATAAGAACCCAGACGTTCCGGATGCAGAAAGACGATTCAATGAGATGTACAGGGCATATAGAATCCTTCTCGAATACTGCATGTCTGTCGAACAAGCAGGCGAAGGGGATGCCTGTTCATTTAATGAAAAGGGGTTCAGTCAAAACGTCATCATTGTGAAGATAAGAGAGTAGCGTTATGGAAAAAGAAGGTAAACCCCACACCTTTTATATGAGATTTAAATGGTTAATGATAATCAAATGATTAATCAAACGATAGGGCAAAAGGTGTGGGGTAAATATATCTATTGCATTATCGGAACGAAACAGGAGAGAAATTTTGGCCCTATCGGGATTGGTGGTAGAGGAGACGAGGTCACCACCATTGGTTACGGTGATTTAAGTATGGTTGTTAGTAATTCACCTATGACCAGGTATGTGGTGAGTAGAGAAAATATGCTTGCCCATGAGAGAGTTATTGAGGAGGTGATGAAAGAATTCATAGTACTGCCTGTAAGATTTTGTACCATTGCCATGAGTGCCGATGAAATACGAAATCTCTTAGATAGAAGACACAGGGAATTCAAGAATTTATTGAGAGATATGGACCACAAAATAGAGTTAGGTGTTAAGGGATTGTGGAAAAATATGGATATCATCTTCAAGGAGATTACAGAAGAGAATAAGGAGATTAAGAGATTGAAAGAGAATATACAGAACCCCGTTAGAAAAGGATTTTCTAACGGGGTGCAGGCAAAGGTGGAACTGGGTAAGTTAGTGGAAGATACTCTGAAAAGAAAAAAGGAGAAAGAGACAGACAGAATAGTAGAAGCATTAAAAAGAACAGCCTTTGATTACAAACTTAATAACACTATTAGTGACGAGATGTTTATGAATGCTGCTTTTTTGGTGGATAAGGGGCGAGAGAAGGAATTTGACAATATAATGGATGACCTGAGTGATAAATATAAGAAAAGAATTAGGTTTATGTATGCCGGTCCCCTGCCTCCTTATAACTTTGTCAATATCACCATTTATCCTGAAGAGTGGGAGAGATAGGGGATAATGTCAACTGAGGAGAAATATATATATTGCATAGTGGCCACTGGTAACGAGGAAAAATTTGGTCCATTTGGGATTGGTGGTAGAGGTGATGAACTTTATACGATAACCTATCAAGACACAGGAGCACTGGTAAGCAATACTCCGATCCTTAACTATAAGGTAAATAGAGAAAATTTATTATGCCATGAACGTGCTATTGAAGAGGTGATGAAATATCATACGGTTTTGCCAGTAAGATTCGGAACTGTTGCCGAAGATGAAAAACAGGTAAAAAGAATATTGGAAAAGGAATACATCAGATTCAGACAACTTTTAGACGAGATGGGTGGCAAAAAAGAGCTTGGGCTCAAGGTAGTTTTTAAAGAAGAGGCTATTTATAAGGATATCCTGACTAATTACAATGAGATCAGAATACGTAAGGAAATGATAGCCAACGAGCCGCCAGAGAAGACATACCATCAGCGTATGGAGATAGGCAAGATGGTTGAGGTAGCCCTTGAAAAAGAAAAGAAAAAATATAGAGAGAACATTTTACACACATTAATGCCTCTATGTAAGGACGTGAGAATAAATAATACCTATGGTGAAAGAATGATTGTGAATGCCGCCTTTTTGGTTAATAAACATAGAGAAGCAGAGTTTGATATAAGAGTGAACGAGCTCTCAGATAAATATGTTGATCTGGTGAAATTTAAATATGTCGGAACACTGCCGCCATTTAATTTCGTTAATTTAATAATAAATGTAGGAGAATATTAAATATGTTTTTTCTCAAAATGAATGGGTAACATAAACTAATCCCCTCCCGTCAAGGGAGGGGAAGATGTTGGATGATTTCCGTCAAAGGAGGTAAAAATTGTTTCTGATAGATGACTTATTGTTGTTGCCGGTGAAGGGATTTTTCGGCATTTTTAAGAAGATTCATGAAATGGCCGAGCGGGAACTATCCGATGAGGATTATATCCGAGAAAGGCTTATGGAGCTACAGTTAAGATTTGAGTTGGATGAGATCAGTGAGGAGGAATATACAAAGCAGGAAAAGGAATTAATGGCACGCTTAGAAGCTATTATGGGTGCCAAATAAAAATCGAAGGAGGTGTTAAAAATGGCAAAGGACGTAGGAGCATTGATTGAACAGGCTCGGGAAGGATTAAGCAAGTTGACCGGGCTTAAGCTCTCCTCTACCGTTGAAGCTACAAAGGATGAAAAGGGCTGGCATATATCTGTTGAAATGGTGGAAAAGCAGTCCATCCCTGACCAGATGGATATCCTGGCTACTTATGAGGTTCTTTTAGATGAAGAGGGAAATCTTTTGAGTTTTGAGCGAAAGTCAATGCGCAAGCGTATGGAGACAGAGGTAAAGGCCTAAATGGGGAATACAACTTTCGCAGAACCAATGAATAACATGGTGTTGTCATTCCCGCGAAAGCGGGAATCCAGACGTCGTCCCTGCGAAAGCAGGGATCTATTTAAATTTAAAGGAATTGGATTCCCCTTTACAGGGGAAACCCTGGATTCCGTGTCAAGCACGGAATGACGATTAACTAGCATCTGCGAAAGTTGTATTAGTAATAACAAATAGTTATTTGGAATTTGAAATTTGGTTATAGAAGATTGGAGCTGGATGGAAGGTTTATATTTTTATTGCATCCGAAAAAGAAGCGGTATCCCTTCTTTGCTTGCAAGAGGTATTGATGGAAAGGGAGAGGTTTTTATCTTTCCTTATCACGAGTTGGAGGCAGTTGTGAGTAAGGTTTCCCTGGAGGAATTCAGCTCTGATGAAATTCAAAAAAAGGCCCGGGAAGACTTGAGCTGGATTAAAGAAAAAGCGATCATTCATGAAAAGGTTATTGAAGAAGCGATGAAAAGAAATGAGGGAATCTCAAGCATAATTCCTATGAAATTTGGAATAGTTCTTAAAGAGAAGGAGGGCTTGGAGCAGGTACTGAATGAAAATTATGAGCGATTCAAGACCATACTGGAGAAAATCGAAGGGAAGCAGGAGTGGAGTGTAAAAGTGTATCTAAAGAATAGAGAAAAATTTGAGCAGGAGATAAAAGAGAAAAGTGAAGCAATAAGAAAAAAGGAGAAAGAAATAGCCTCTTTACCAGAGGGTATGGCCTATTTTATGGAGGAAGAGCTAAAAGAGGTTACCTCCAGAGAAGCCGAGAAGGAATTAAATAATATTGTAGATTTCACTTTTGAAAGCTTAAAAAAACAAGCTGCAGATTCTGCCATATGTAAGATTCTGGAGAAGGAGTTAACGGGAAGACCTGAACCAATGGTTTTAAACGCTGCCTACTTGATCTCTGAAGAGAAGATCGAAGATTTTAAGAGAGAAATTGAGGACTTGAACCAAAAGATGCAGGCAAAAGGGCTATCTGTTGAATATAGTGGACCCTGGCCCCCTTATAATTTTGTTTAAACTATGGCAAAACATCCTACAATCAAAACCCCTGATACCAGCATAATAGGTCCCATGGGAAGGGCTCCTGCATCTGAAAGGGTAACCCTTGTTGAGGCCTTAGATACAGTATTAGAAAAAGGGGCGGTTATCAATGGAGATGTAGTAATAAGGGTAGCAGATGTAGACCTTGTCTTTTTAGGCCTGAGACTTCTCCTTACATCTATTTCTAAGGCAGAGGAGTTATCAGGCAGGAGTTTTAGTAATCCGGATAAAGAATTTACCCCGCACCAGAGCAAACTCGGTGCGGGGTTTACTCCCGAAGATATAGAGTATATAGAGAGGTTGCAAAGGGAGATAAGAAAGGCAGAAGAAAATATTCCTAAACTCATTGATCTGGGTAATCCTAAAAAGGCAGAGCAAGGTATAGCTAAACTAGTTTTAGCCCTTGTTGAATTGATAAGAAAGCTTATGGAGAAAGAAGCCTTCAGAAGGTTAAAGAGGGGGACGCTTTCCCCTGCAGAGATTCAAAAATTAGGATTGTCTCTTAAGGCAGTTAAGACGAAGATAAAGGAGATTCAGGCTATTTTTGGCATCGAGGATGAAGAGCTGAATTTAGATTTAGGTCCTCTTGGGAATTTGATGTAATCCCTAAATATCCCCTCTCCCCTTGCGGGAGAGGGTTAGGGTGAGGGGAAGATGAAAGAGGTATTTTAAGGTGGAAGAGAATAAATCCAGAATAAGCTGTCCAACATTTCAAAAACAGGAACCTGTGATAAAGGATATTACGGATAAAATTAATAAGGCTAAAGGGGTGCTGGAGAAGGCAAGATTTGCTGAAGAATTACAGAGAGAAGTAGACGTGCTTCTTTTTTGTCCGGATTATGATAAAGAAAGATTAGACTGCAAGAGTTGCCATTTCATTGCAAATTTGCGCAAGAAAACAGCAGGATTAATTATAAAGGCAAAAAAACTGGCATAGTTTAATGACAAATGACAAATCTCAAATGATAAATAAAAGAAAATTTGCACCAGTTCTGTCATTCCCGCGCAAGCGGGAATCCAGAGAGGATATTGGTATGGAATGATTTGTATGAAAGTACTTGTGGATAATGTCTCGATTCCTGCTGGAGTCTACCGCTGCAAAGGTATAGATTCCTGCTTTCGCAGGAATGACGGTAAGGGGGCAGTTGGATTTTATTTGGATTTTGGGATTTGGATTTTGGAATTACGAAAGGAGGGTTATTATGGCTGAACGAATGGCACATGCAATAGAAGCTACCAATCTGGCTGACATTTTAGAGCGAGTATTAGACAAGGGAATTGTAATTGCTGGAGATATCCAGATTAGGATTGCCGATATTGAACTTTTAACAATAAAGATAAGGTTATTGGTTGCTTCTGTAGATAAGGCAATGGAGATGGGAATAAATTGGTGGCAGACAGACTCCTATCTATCCTCAAAGGCGAAGATCGAAGAACTTGAAGAAGAGATTAAGAGATTAAAAAGCGAAGCATAGAATGAGAACCCTTATTTATGTCCCCATTATCCATATGGATGTTGACCTCGGGTCCTTAGCTTCAGATGTAGCAAAAAGGGGTATTGCCAGCTTAGGAGAGAAGGTCTGGGAAAGGCACGTGGAGACAGTGAATGGCTTCTGGGATTCAATAAACAAATATTTTGAGAAATTAGAGGTATCTAACTTTAAGGTATATCAGGATGGAATGGTTGCAGATGGAGCTATGGGCCAGAAGATACTTGATGAGGGGCTGAAGAGCGGCAGCAAAAATTATGAAATTATATCGAAGCTCATCCAGAGAGGTGCTATCTTAGTAAAAACCGAGGATTTCTCTTTAGTTAAGAAAGAGAGGGACTGGTTTCTTAAGATAATTAATGCCAGGACTTTAAGTGAAAAATTGTTATCCTATTTAAAATACAGATTGATTAAAAATGGGTTACTCAGGAAAAGAGATAGATTTATAGCCAACAGGATAAATGAAACATTAAATCAGGGAGAAACTGGAATCTTATTTATAGGTGCCTGCCATAATATAATTCCAAAACTCGCCAGGGATATACGGGTAAAAGAGCTAAAAGACACAAAAAAGATAAGGGAATATCAGAAATCCCTTCTCCATGGTAAAGGCGACACTAAGAGATTTGAGGAATTAACTGCATATATCGTGGAACACCCTCAGCTCTTAGTCTGTAAGCCCTACCCTTCCTAAAAGGAGGAAGGCTAAAGCCGGGGAGACACACTCCTACCCTTGCGTAATCTTAGTTAAATTATAGGTTAAGGCAATAATAAAGCCATTTATGTTATCATTTTGAGCTATGGAACAGCGGCTTCAGAAGATTCTTGCAGAGATGGGTATTGCATCGAGGAGGAAGGCTGAGGAGCTTATTATTGAGGGAAGAGTAACTGTCAACGGTCAGATTGCAAGCATTGGTATGAAGGCAGACCCTAATAGAGACCATATCAAGTTAGATAGGAAACTCCTTACAAGGCCTGAGAAAAAGGTCTATCTCGTATTCAATAAGCCGAGGGGTGTTGTAACATCACTCTATGACCCTGAGGGAAGGCCAACGATAAAAGATTTTCTTAAAGAGATAAAGTCCAGGGTCTTTCCTGTTGGAAGGCTGGATTACAATTCTGAGGGAATGCTCTTAATAACAAATGATGGTGATTTTGCACATGCAGTTCTACATCCGTCAAAAAAAATATTAAAGACATATCTTGTCAAGGTGAAGGGAATTCTCAGGGAAGAAGAGATAGAGAAATTAAGGACAGGAGTGAAGCTTGGATATGTGATGACAGCTCCTGCAAAGGTAAGCCCCGTTAGAAAGAAGTTTTCTAACGGGGTAAGGAAAATTAGAAAGACAGAGCATAACTCATGGCTTGAGATGACGATATATGAAGGGAAGAAAAGACAGATAAGGAGGATACTTGAGAATGTAGGGCATCCAGTCTTGAAACTGAAGAGGATAAGGATTGATGGCCTTGAGATAGGTGAGCTTGAACCAGGGACATATAGATATCTTTCTGCTGAGGAGCTAAGTAAAATTAAACATGAAGCATTAGATAAAAATTTAAAATTAAAAATTCAAAATAAAGGAATTCCTTAATTTTTAATTTTGCTTTTTGCATTTTGAATTTAATTTATGGGGGTTACATGATTCGTGATAAAGGATGCGGTGAGATAAGAGAATCTGATATAGGTTTACCCCTTACGCTGTGTGGATGGGTCTTCAGGCGGAGGGACCACGGTGGACTTATATTTGTAGATTTACGTGACAGAAGCGGGATATTACAGGTAGTCTTCAGCCCTGATGTATCAGGCGATGCACATGAGCTTGCACATGACCTGAGGAGTGAATATGTAGTCTCTGTCTCAGGTGAAATCAGGAAAAGACCTGATGGCACTGAAAATCCAAATATCCCAACAGGTATGGTCGAGATGTATGTAAATAAACTTGAGGTCTTGAATGAGTCAGCTCCTTTACCCTTCGGTATAGAAGATGCTGCTGATGCATCCGAGGCATTGAGACTCAAACACAGGTATCTTGATTTGAGAAGGCCTGAGATGCAAAAAAATCTAATTATAAGACATACGGTCACAAAGGTTATCAGAGACTATTTTGATGAAAAAGGATTTCTTGAGATAGAGACACCTGTGCTTACAAAATCTACTCCGGAAGGTGCAAGGGACTATCTTGTGCCGAGCCGTCTGAATTTAGGATGCTTCTATGCACTACCTCAATCACCGCAACTCCTCAAACAGATATTGATGGTCTCTGGTTTTGAGAAGTATTTCCAGATTGTGAAGTGTTTCAGAGATGAAGACCTGCGTGCAGATCGGCAGCCTGAATTCACACAGGTTGATCTCGAGATGTCCTTTGCGGATAGAGAAGATGTCATAGAGGTCATAGAGGGCATGATGAAAAGGCTCTTTAAAGAGGTCCTCAGTGTAAAGCTCGAGACACCATTTGAAAGACTGAGTTTCCATGAGACAATGGAGAGGTTCGGTACTGACAAACCTGATTTAAGATTTGGTCTTGAACTCAAAGACATGGTTGACCTATCAGAAAAAGGTTCATTCAAGGTATTCTTAGATGCCATCCAGTCGGGTGGAAGGGTAAAGGCAATTAATGGCAAAGGCATGGCAGGTCTTTCGAGAAAAGAGATAGATCTGCTTACAGAAGAGGCAGAGTCTTTTGGCGCAAAAGGGCTTGCATGGATAAAGGTAAAAAACGGGTTTGAATCTCCGATAGCAAAGTTCTTCCCTAAGGAGATTCTGAGACAGATGGTTCCGAGACTTGATGCAGAGGAGGGGGATTTGATGCTCTTTGTGGCTGATAAGGAGAAGGTTGTCCATAATGTGTTAAGCAGGCTGAGACTTGAGCTCGGGAAAAGACTGAACCTGATAGGGTCGGGATATAAGTTTGTCTGGATTACAGATTTTCCACTCCTCGAATGGAATGATGAAGAAGTCCGATTTGAGGCAATGCACCACCCATTCACATCACCAGTTGATGAGGATATAGAAAAATTGCTTTCTGTAGATACCTCTAATTCTGAACTGTTCACTGTTCACCGTTCACTGTTCACTGATATAAAGGCAAAGGCATATGACATTGTTCTCAACGGCTATGAGATAGGAGGTGGAAGCATCCGTATCTACAGGCGTGAATTACAGAAAAAGATGTTTGAGCTTCTAAGGATATCCGAGGAAGAAGCGAGGATGAAATTCGGGTTCTTACTGGATGCACTTGAATATGGTGCGCCTCCGCATGGAGGGATTGCACTCGGGCTTGACAGGCTTGTAATGATTATGGTTGGTGCAACATCTATTAGAGATGTGATCGCATTTCCAAAGACTCAGAAGGCATTCTGCCTTCTGAGTGGCACACCATCAGCAGTCGAGCCAAGACAGCTAAAAGAGCTTTATATCAAGACAGATGTGCCGATAGAATAGATTACAGGTTAGCATGGATTTTTTTCATCTCTTCCTCTTCTATGCCGAGGCGATTCATTAATTCAAGCACACAGGCCTCAAAAAAGATAAGGGTTGAGATCTCAAAAAGTGAGCCCAGCGGAGGTGGTGGAAGACCAATGAGTTCTCTGGTAGTATAACCTGTTACCTCCCTGTGTATGGGTTCTGATTTGATAAGAACAACAATGTCAGCGAGCCTCGCAAGATTAGAGTCCTTATCCCAGGTAATCGCTGCCACTTTCCCACCGAGCCCTTTCGATGCCTTCGCTGTCTCAATAACCCACGTAGTCTTTCCAGAACCTGAAACAGCAATTAATGTGTCTCCCTTCCTCATTGCAGGGGTAATGGTTTCACCGACTATAAAGACCTTCTTCCTCAGGTGAACGAGGCGCATGCCAAATGCCCTTGCAACAAGGCCTGAACGACCTGCGCCGATTATATATATCCTGGGCGACTTGAGAATGAAATTAATGAACCTCTCAAAGTCCCTATCTGGAATTTTATCCGTAACCTCTTTAATCTTCCCTAATATAAAAGGATAATAGTTCATATACGCCTCCAACCCTCAATCGCCTCTTTAATTGCCTTTGCAGCATCCCCTGGGTCTTCTGCCTTTGTGATATACCCTCCCACTATGATAATCGAAGGTCCATAGGGCATTATAGCAGGGATGTCCGAAGGTTTTATACCGCCTGCAATGCAATATGGTAAATGTATTTCCCTGACAAAGCCTTCGAGGCCTTCAAATGGCCTCTTTCCTTTAATCTGTTCATCCAGGGCTGTATGGATACAGAAATAATCAGGAGATAGATGTTTTAACTCTTTTGCCTTTAAAATCCAGTCATCTGCACCTATAAGATCAACTACAACTCTCTTATTCCATCTCCTGGCCTCTTTGGTGACTTCTATAACAGTCTCCATTGATGCCTGTGCACACACGCTGACCATTTCAGCACCAGCCTCAAAGGCCATTCGTGCCTCGAGGGCGCCAGCATCCATTATCTTCATATCAGCAAAGATTACTTTCCCCTGAAAATTCTTTTGCAGGGTTTCTACTACCCTGATGCCTTCGGACTTTATAAGGGGAGTACCAGCCTCAAGTATATCTACATGATTAGATATCATCGAGGCGACTTTAAGTGTTCTGTCAATACTTAACAAATCAAGGGCAGCCTGTATAAGAACCATCCTAATAAAATCATAGTTATACTGAGGTAAGGTGTCAAGGGTAAACCCCGCACCACGGCTTTATGGAGCACTTTTTATAAGTGCTACCATTTACAGCCGTGCCCCACACCAATTATTGGTGTTGGGGCGTGGCTTTCTGTGGTGCGGGGTAAAGGGCTTTGGGTTGAAAATTCATCGTTAAAGCTGATAGAGTTTTATTTAAATATGTCAAAGGTTATTGTTGGAATGAGTGGGGGTGTTGACTCTTCTGTCGCAGTATATCTCTTGAAGGAGCATGGATATGATGTGGAAGGGCTCAGCTTTATACTGTGGGAGGCAAGAGGTAGGACTGACTTTAAGACCTGTTGCTCGCTTCAGGCAGTGGAAGAGGCTGCAAAGACCACAAAATATATTGGAGTGCCCCATAGTTCGATAGATGTCAGAGATGATTTTATAGAAAAGGTGATAGAGCCATTTGTTGATGTGTACACAAAGGGTATTACTCCAAACCCATGTATATTATGTAACAGATTTATCAAGTTTCCCTTTCTCATGAAAGAGGCAGAAAAAAGAGGTGCTGAATATATCGCCACTGGACACTATGCGAGGGTTGAAAAAAGTCAGAAGTCAGAAGTCAGAAGTCAGAAGTTAAAAGATAAAAACTATTCACTATTCACTATTCACTATTCACTATTAAAGGGAATAGACCCTAGGAAAGATCAATCATATGTTCTATATATGTTAAGGGAGGAGGAGATTGAAAGGCTAATCCTACCTCTCGGTTATTACAGAAAGGATGAAGTCAGGAAGATTGCACAGGAGCTTAACCTTCCGGCAGCAAAGAGGCCTGAGAGTCAGGAGATATGCTTTATTGAAGACAGAAATTATTTTAAATTTATTGAGATGCTTTCTCCTATCGCAGGAAACCCAGGTCCTATCATTGATATAACTGGAAGGGTAATAGGGACACATAAGGGGATCTATGGCTATACCATCGGCCAGAGAAAAGGGCTGGGTATATCTTCACCAGAACCTCTTTATGTTGTAAAGATAGATGCCCTAAAAAATGCCATATATGTAGGTCCTCAGGAGGCTGCAAAGAAAAAGGAGTTTTTTGTTGAAGACCTGAACTGGCTTAGCAGGGAAGGTGGACATTTCAGGGCATCTGTAAAGGTGCGCTCCATGATGGAGGATGAGCCAGCAACCATATTTTTAGTCAGAAGTCAGAAGTCAGAAGTCAGCACCTCCACCCTAACCCTCCCCCCCCGAGGGGGAGGGCAAGGGTGGAGGGAAAACTCGTCACCCGTCACCCGTCATCAGTCACTCATGAAGGTTCGCGTGGTCTTTGATAAGCCGCAGTGGGCCCCTGCCCCTGGACAATCCGCAGTCTTCTATGATGGCGATATAGTAATAGGAGGCGGTGTTATAGTATAATGTAAAAACGCAATATACTGAAAGGGGAAATGCTTAGATGCTAAGCGGGGAAAGTCTAAACTATAAAAATATTCTGGATGAGATAAGAACAATCTATAAAGAAAATTACCAAGAGGACAATATAGACATTATTGAAGTAGTGTTTAATGATGTCATAGATCTTTTCTCCGGTAAAAGGAGAGGGGTTCGGAAATGTGATACCATATACCATAATCTTTTGCATACCTTACAGATTATTCCTCCTTTTATAAAAATTATAGATGGATGGAACAAAAGTGGAAATGCACCGAAGATTTCGAGAGAATTTTTTGATATGGGGATTATTGCAGTCTTATTCCACGATACAGGTTACATAAAAACCGAGGATGACGTTAATGGCACAGGGGCTAAATATACCTTTATTCATATACAGAGAAGCACTGACTTTGCAGGTCACTACCTGTCAGAGATAGGGTTTGAAGAACATAAAATATCCAGTATAAAGAATATGATAATGTGTACTGGAGTGAAGGTTGACTACAACAGGATTCTCTTTAATTCAGAAGAGGAACGGATAGTTGGATATGCACTGGGAACTGCCGACCTTTTAGGGCAGATGTCTGCAGTAGATTATCCTGAGAAATTACCTATACTGTACCGTGAATTTGAAGAGGCATATCGCTATGAGGGGATAGAAAGATTGCGTGAAAAAGGGATGGCTGTGTTTGAAAGTGTGGATGATTTAATCAGGAAGACCCCTTATTTTTACGAGGTTGTGGTAATGGGAAGGGTTAAAGATATGGGTTCTATATATAAATATCTCACCTATCATTTTAAGGACTCAAAAAACCATTATATAGAGGCAATAGAAGAAAATATAAAAAGGATAAGGCTTGCTTCTGTGCCTCAGTAAACCCCACACCTTTTCAAGGTGCGGGGTAAATCAGTCTCAATATATTCGGCACCACCTCTATTTTTGCAGGAGTCATTCCGAAATAATCGCCGTCTATCTGTATATGGGCATTGCCATTGATTTCAATACTCTCTGCCTTTAGATATTCTACATCACTGAATCTCAGATGCCTCCCTGCTACTATGCCGCAGACATACCTGAAGATGTCTGAACGTTTTTTACCCTTAAAGAGGCAGATATAAAGAACCGGGTCAGTGAGTCTTGCATCAGGTGTAACCTTGAAATTCCCACCATATTTTGCTGCCTTGCCTATGATTGCAGAATATCCAGAATAAGTCTTTCCATCAATATCAAAGGTTAACTCATATGGATTAAATTTAGAGAGGGTTTTTATTCCACTGTAGATATACGCACCTTTACCAGAAACCTTTTTAAGGGTCTCATTTATCCTAAAAACTGTCTCGCCATCAAACCCGATGCCTGCCATTAGACAGAAGTAACGAGTAACGCCTGCCCCGCTTTGCGGAGCAAGGCCGGGGAGTGATGAGTTATAAGTAAACTGCCTTCTATGAACTCCGAACCCTGAACTCCGAACTATTTTACCAAGGGAAACCTTTTTAGGAGTGTTGCTGATAGCAACTTCCATTGCACCTTCCACAGCCTCGGGGATACTGAGTTCTTTTGCAAGCACATTTGTCGTCCCGAGGGGCAGGATGGCCATTGGTATTTTTGACCCCACAATACCATTAATCACCTCGTTAAATGTGCCATCACCACCTGCTGCAATTATTAAAAGTTCGGAGTTCAGAGTTAGGAGTTCGGAGTTTTTTTCGCTAATCTTTTTTGCAAAATTTTCTGCATCCCCCCTCTGCTCTGTGAAAAAGACTTCTACCTCATAACCCTTTAATTTCAGGAAACGAGACGCCTGTGCTATCTTCCTGTCTGATGCCCTTTTTGCTGCTGGATTACAGATAAAGACGATTGAGGATTTCATTGACTGAGATTATACCCTTACATGAAGTGACTTTTCCAATTATTACAGGCCTTCTTTCAAGGTAATCTATGATGTCTTCAACATTTATCCCTTCCTTTACAAAAAATGCCCTTCCTCCACTTTTGCTCCCCTTATGTTTGATGCCCGGTATCCTCAAATACCCAAATTTTTTAGATGCTACATAGCCGGTTGTGTAGTATGGGTCGTCGGACACACATAATTCAGCTATTACATGCTCATATGATGCAACCTTTGATGCAAGGATCAGGGCCTCCTTAACAGTCTCTGTATTAATCCCGAGTCTTGAGAGCCTCGATGAAAGAATCTTTAACGCTGTCTTATTAATTCCAAGTTGGGATGCTCTAACTCCCCTCTCTCTGTCTGGTTCAAGACGGTTGCCTTTTTCTGATGTGATAATGGCTGCACCCCTCATTCTGTTTTTTTTTATCACATCAAACGCTGTATCAATAGCCCTTTCTGATATCTTTAATAACCGAAGTATTTTTATGACCGCATCTTTTGCCTCATCTATAGAGCTGCATTTAATAGTAGTTACGGGCAACGATGGTATTATTTCAGGTTTCTCCCTTATATCCTCAATTGTAATCACAATCCTATCAGGCCTTCCCTTTGGATGATTTAATGCCCTGAGGGTATATTTTTTAATAACCTTTTGAATCTCTGATGTCTCATAAAGCCCCTCTGCACCAGAGATATGAGTTTCAGCAAGTTTTGAGTTTTGAGTTCTGAGTTCTGAGTTCCGACTTCTGACTTCTGACTTCTGACTTCTGACTTTTTGGGATGCCCTCATTCGTATACTCCAGAAGGCGTGAGGCGTTCTACGGAGTGAGTCCATATGCCTTGATAAGCCTGAGGTCATCCTCAGGACTTCTTCCAAGGGTAGTAAGATAATTACCTGTTAACAGGCTGTCTGCGCCGGCGAGAAAGACCATTGAGTTGAGTTCACCGAGTATCTGTATTCTACCTCCACAAATCCGTATCTCCTTCTGAGGCAGGAGGAATCTATAGAGGCTTATAATCTTTAATGCCTCAAAGGGATGAAGGAAGTCTCTATATCCTAAGGCTGTGCCCTTAATCGGTATCAGGAAATTTATCGGGACAGAGTCTACATCGAGTTCTTTTAGCAAAAACGACATATCAATTCTATCATGCCATGTTTCTCCCATTCCAAAGATGCCTCCCGAACACAGGGAAAGCCTGATGGATTTCACTGCCTTTATTGTCTTAAGTTTATCAGCGTAGCTATGTGTCCTGCATATCTCCGGGAAGAATCTCTCAGAGGTCTCAAGGTTATGGTGATAACGTTCAAGGCCAGATGATTTAAGCATTGCAAGTTCTTTTTCTCTCAGGAGGCCGAGGGTAGCGCATGGCAGAAGACCGATTCCCCTGATTTCTGAAATCATTCCTGCTATTTCGAGTAAATCTCTGTCTGAAACCCTTCTTCCACCCGTGACAATGCAGAACCTCTTTGTGCCTGATTGTTTTGCCTCAGTTGCCCGTTCAATAACTATTTCTTTATTGATAAGAGGATAAACCTCTATTTCAGCCTTGCTCCTATGTGACTGGGCGCAGAAGGAGCAGTCCTCAGGGCAGGCACCTGATTTCGCATTCACTATAGAGCAGAGGTCTACATTGTTTCCCCTGAAATGGTTTCTTATCCTGTTTGCAGATGCAAAGAGGTCAAAGAGGTCAGACCCTGAGATCTCAGCAATATAGAGGGCATCTTTCTTTGATATACTATTACCATTTAATACAGCTTCTTCGAGTTTTTTAAGCACAGGGTATTTTTACAGAAGACAGGAGCATTGTCAACCCAATAGTAAAAGTATGTTTACGAGTGTTTTTAGTAGTACTTTATAGTAAACCCTTTCAGGTCTCCCTGAAACGTTTCCCATTTTACATCTATATTTGTAACCCTCGCGCCAGGGGGGCCGCTGTAACATTCTTTTATAGCCTGTTCAATAAGCTCTTTTTTGCCTTCAAATACTGCCTCGACCCTGCCGTCATAGAGATTTCTTACCCAGCCTTTCAAGCCGAGGTCATGTGCAAGGTCTCTGGTAAAAGCCCTGTAAAAGACCCCCTGTACCCTTCCCTCAATGAGTAAATGAGCCCTCACCTCGTCCATATTTAAAAATTATAGCATACAATATTCGCTATTCTCCAAGATATGCCTTTCTTACCTGTTCATTATTCAGTAGATCTTCACCCTTACCCTCGAGTGCTATCCTGCCACTTTCAAGCACATAACCCCTGTTTGATAGTTTGAGTGCTGCACGGGCATTCTGTTCGACAAGAAGGACTGTAACCCCTTCCCTGTTAATCTCTTTTATTGTCTTGAATATCTTACTCACGAGGATAGGTGCAAGGCCGAGAGAAGGCTCATCTAAGAGAAGGAGTTTCGGATTGGACATGAGCGACCTCCCTATTGCTAACATCTGCTGTTCTCCTCCGCTCAGTGTTCCACCTAATTGCTTATGCCTTTCTTTCAGGACAGGGAATAATTCAAAAACTTTTTCTATCTGAATATTTAGCTGCTGGTTATTAGTTTTCAGCTTTCTGAACACTGACAACTGAGCACTAACAACTGGATATCCTCCCATCTCAAGATTCTCTTTGACAGTCAGCTTAGGGAAAATCCTTCTGCCTTCAGGCACCTGGCTGATACCCATCTCAACAATCCTGTGTGGAGAAATTCCTCTGATACTCTTCCCTTCAAACAGAATATCGCCTGAAAGGGGTTTCAGGATGCCTGATATTGTCATAAGTGTGGTTGATTTGCCTGCCCCATTGCTTCCGATGAGACAGACGATTTCCCCTTGTTTTACCGCGATATTTATACCCTTTAATGCCTCAATCGGCCCATAAAATGTATGGACGCTATCGAGTCTAAGCATTAATGTTCCTTCCCAAGGTATGCCTCTATAACCATTTGATCCTTCCTTATATCAGCAGGGAGTCCTTCTGCAATCTTTACACCATGGTCGAGTACAGCAATCCAGTCAGATATTCCCATAACCACCTGCATATCATGCTCTATCAGCAAGACCGTCTTGCCGAGCTCTTTTAAATTTTTTATGAGGTCCATAACCTCTGATGTCTCCTGGGGGTTCATCCCTGCTGTAGGTTCATCGAGTAATATCATTGATGGTTCTGTTGCAAGTGCCCTCGCAATCTCCAGACCTCTCTGTGCACCGTACGGGAGGTTTGCCGAAATCGTATCAGCATACCCTGATAGGCCAACGAGTTCAAGATATTCCATGGATTTCTCCCTGACAGACCTTTCTTCATCTTTAAAATCTTTCCACCGGAAGATTGAACCTAAAAGACCAGAATGTGTCCTATGGTGCTGTGCAACCATCACATTTTCTATAACAGACATCTCTCTAAAGAGTCTGATATTCTGGAATGTCCTTGATATACCGAGCCTGACAATGCTATGCGGTGGAAGCCCGGTAAGGTTAGTATTAGAGAAATAGATTTTCCCTTTTGTTGGTTTTGTAAGTCCAGTGAGACAGTTAAAGATTGTTGTCTTTCCTGCACCATTTGGCCCTATGATGCTCATTATGATACCCTCTTTTACCCTGAAGCTCACCTCTTCAACAGCCCTTATTCCGCCGAAGTGTTTTGATAAATCCCTAACTTCTAAGAGATACACCTTTCCCTCCAAGTAATCCCTGCGGTCTGAATATCATCAAGAGTACGAGTCCACTTCCGAGTGCAAGCATCCTGTAAAGTTGAACCTCGCGCAGAATCTCAGGGAGTAAGACTAAAATGATAGCACCTAAAATAACACCAGGAATGCTCCCGAGCCCACCGAGGATGACCATACTCAGTATCAGGACAGACTCCATGAATGTAAAACTTTCTGGAGATACAAATTGCATCTTACCTGCGAATATGACGCCTGCAAGTCCAGCCCAGAAGGCACCAAAGGCAAATGCATAGAGCTTGTATATGGTTGTGTTTATGCCCATGGCAGATGAGGCAATCTCATCTTCTCTTATAGCAACCCATGCCCTTCCTATCCTTGAAGAATAGACCCTCCTTGTTATGAAAACAGCCAGGATGGCAAATAACAGGACCAGATAATAGTAGTACGAAAGTTTCGCGAAAGATATTGACATGATTACCGGAGGGGCAATTCCTGATATCCCATTCGGTCCCCTCGTCACACTGTCCCAGTTATTCAGGATGAGTCGCACTATTTCACCAAACCCGAGAGTGACAATTGCGAGGTAATCACCCCTCAGTCGCAATGCAGGTATTGCCAGGAGGAATCCAGCAACTGTTGTAAGCCCTATAGAAAAAGGTAGGGCTGACCAGAAACCAAGTCCAAATTTTGTATTCAGAAGGGCATATGTATAAGCACCTATTGCGTAGAATGCTACAAACCCGAGGTTCAGAAGGCCTGTGAACCCGACTACCACATTCAGCCCAAGTGCGAGGATGATGTAAATGCCTGCGAGTATAGCTACATCAATGAAGTATTCTGTGGTAATAAGGGGAAGGGCAAAAAGTAATAAAACTAACAAGTGACGAGTGACGAGTGACGAGTGACGAGTCAGCGGTATAGCAGGAATTTTAGCCTTTTTGAGGTGCTTTAAAAGGGAATTTGTAAAAAGGATAATGATTGAAAGTGCAATGAAGAGTATTGCTGCTGCCTTAATCCCTTTAAATGGAAGAAAGAGTATGGAGAACCACAGAGCGATTAATATGAATCTTACC
>JACRGU010000104.1 GCA_016212245.1 Nitrospirota bacterium | reverse complement strand
GAAGGTCTACAGGTTGCAGGGCGTCTCGATTAATGACAAACATATCGAAGTGATAGTAAGGCAGATGATGAAAAAGGTAAGGATAGAAGACCCAGGAGATACGAATTTTCTTGTAGGTGAACAGGTAGACAGGATAATATTTCAAGAGGAGAATGTTAGAGTGAAGGCACAGGGCGGTCGTCCTGCCCAGGGTAAACCGCTATTGCTCGGTATTACAAAGGCATCTCTGACAACAGACAGTTTTGTATCTGCAGCCTCTTTCCAGGAGACAACAAGGGTTCTCACAGAGTCTGCTATTAATGGTGCTGTGGATGAACTCAGGGGACTTAAAGAAAATGTGATTATGGGGAGGGTTATACCAGCGGGAACCGGTACGGCGAAATATAAAAATACATTCGTTAAGAGAGAATTACAACTGCTACTTCATGAACCTCCACTTGAAGAATAATTTTCGTGAGGCACCGCTTCATCGCAGATGCTATGCTCGGCAGACTCACAAGGTGGCTGAGGCTTTTAGGGTTTGATACACTATACTATCCCGACATAAGTGACAGCAGGCTTCTCAGGGTTGCGAGGGAAGAGGAGAGGCTTATCTTAACAAGAGACACACGCCTTATAAAGATAAAGGGTGTTAAGGATTATCTACTGATAAAGGCAAATGATTCTTTCAAACAGCTCCTCGAGGTAATAGATACACTAAAAATAGAAGAGTTTAAACCACTCAGCAGATGCGTTAAATGTAATGGCCTGCTCGGAAGACTTTTAAATAAGAGTGAGATAAAGGACTCTGTCCCAGAGTTTGTTTTTCTTAATTTCAATCTCTTTCTAAAATGCAGTGGTTGTGGTAAGGTTTATTGGGAAGGGACCCATCCAGAGAAGTTCAGGGAGAAGCTCAGCGAGGTTTTAAAATGAGGATTTTACAAAGAAAAGCTGATAATGAAGAGTAATCTCCTCCTTTTAGCACTCGTTGTATTCATCATTTCGCTTATCATAACACTCAATATATTTTTCCAACAGAGCTACCAGAGTGAAATGGCAGAACAATTTAACCGACAGCAGCTCCTTATTGCAAGGGCTACTGCTAAAGGCATCGAAGGCTATATAGAGCACCTTGAGGAAAAGATAGTATCCTTTTCTAAACTCCTTTTGGATAGAGGGCTGGCTGAAAGACAGCTCAAGGATTTTACTGAGAATACCCTTTCTGAGGTGAGAGAAGATATCAATGTAAACCTTAAGATAATTGATTCAAAAGGCAGGCTGAGCTATAGCAGTTCTGCAGAACCAATTAACAAAGATGACCTTCAACTTTTTGATAGATCAAAAAATATTGAAGCAGGTAAGGTTTTCTCCCTTAGTAGACTTGCAGAGGGAAGGAAGATACTGCTTGTTACTCCGATAGTTGGTGAATCAGGATGGTCAGGCGCTCTGATACTGGAAATCTTTATTGATACAATAAACAGAAAATTTCTTGCGCCAATTAGGTCCGGCATAAGGGGCTATGCATGGATGATGGACAGTAGCGGTACGCTCCTTTACCACCCAACTCAACCTAAGATGATAGGTATGAATCTCTTCAGGGCAGATACAACATGCTTTAAGTGTCACGAATCCTTTGAGGTGGAGAAAAAGATACTCCAGAGTGGTGATGTAGGGTTCAGTTCCTATGTAGCACCATATGGAGAGGATAAGTTGATCGCATTTTCGAGGGCTAAATTTTCGAACCTCTCATGGATTGTATGTGTATCAATACCGTATTCAGAGGTGACCTTCAGTACGAAAAGAAGTATGAAACTTCATTCCATGCTCGTTATTGCCATCTTTGTTGCTACTGTCGTCGGTGCATTCTCCATTATAGTTATTAACAGAAAGAGGGCTAAGGCTGAGGAGAAGGCTAGGGAGCAAATGATGCATTCAGAGAAGCTATCTGCCCTTGCGAGGATTTCAGCAGGTATCGCCCATGAGATAGGCAACCCTCTTACTTCTATTTCTTCATATGTCCAGATACTGAGGGGGATGGAATTTGATGATTTTACAAAAGAGAGCCTGGATACGATAGCGAGACATATTAACAGGATTGCGGATATTGTTCGGCAGATGTCAAGTTTTTCGAAGACTACATTCCCTGACATCAAACCGCACAATATTAATGAACTACTGAACTCAACATTAGAACTGGTGAAGTATGACAAAAGGTTGAAGGATATAAATATAAACATTGAAATCCCATCTAATATCCCTGAGGTAATGGTGGATGGAAACCAGACGATACAGGTTTTTATGAATATTGTCTTTAATGCAGCAGATGCAATGCCTTCTGGCGGAGCTTTGAGTATAAAGGCATCAGTTATAGATAGAGATGTTGAGGTGAGTTTCAGAGATACAGGACCAGGGATTCCTGAGGAGCACATAGTAAGGATTTTTGACCCATTTTTTACAACAAAAGAAAAAGGTACAGGTCTTGGTCTTGCAGTAAGCTATAGCATGATAAAGGGTTTCGGTGGAGATATTACTGTTGATAATGCACCTGAAGGCGGTGCAATATTTAAGGTGAGGTTGCCGAGGAGTGAAGGCTGAATCCCCTCCCTCCCTACACCTTTTTAAAACCGAGCCCTCTGAGTTCAAACTTTATCATTGTCATGAAGTCATGAGGTCTTTTAATAAATTCGAGTTTTACACCCCAGCACTGACTCAGGTATTTAAGGTTAAGGATAATGTCTCTTACACCACCTCCCTTAGCATCATACCAGAGCCTTCCTTCCATCTGTACTGATTTATAAGGGCTGAACTCTATGCCTGTCCTGTAAAACATTATATCTTCATGCCTGTTATATCTCTGCCCGAAGGAGATAGTCGCCTTTGCTATATTCACACTCATGTCAGAATTAATACTCTCTAGCTCGCCTTTATGTACATCATAGATTGTGTCGAGGCGCATGGAGAGGGGTTTTTTCACCCCGATTTCAAGCCTCAGAGGCAGGAAAGGCCGATCTCCATAATATGAGTCAAAGCCCTGAGATACCCTCGCCACAAGGAACTCCATACTGTTACCTAAAAGCCGATTAAGTAAGGTGAGCTCTATTTTTGACATCTTTGTAAAAAGCTCTGTAGAGTCAAAAACAGGCATGCCGCTTTCAGAATTAGTAATGAATATATAGCTTACTGATGGTTCTAATATATGGGTAATTGAGGTGTATTTTCTTATCAATCGGGCATGTATAATAATGCTGTAATCAAGGGTCTCCCTGTGGAGCGAGCTATCTACATCTTCATCCCTGTGCAAAGAGTAAGCTGTCTCTCTGATGCCGAGACCCTGTGTAACTACAATGTCCCTGCCAGAAGTATGGAGTAGCCTATTATAAATATCTATCCTCTGTCCTGATACACCTGCATCCTTCCAGAAATTGGAGGCTGTTGCTGTTGCAGAAACCCAGAACTGCCCAACCTCAGTAAAGTTAAGGACATATCCCAGTTCAGGGAGTCTCTGGGGTACGAGACCTGTATTGTCTTTCAGATCAATCCAATAATGAGATAACAGATAAAGGCGCGAATTAGAAAGGGGAAGCGAAATCTCTCCTGATGACTCAAGAAAGCGATTTGAGCGCACCTCGATATACGGACTGAACTCTCGATAAAAGTCTTTTTCGTTTACGAGGTTTAAATTCAGAAAACCTCCGAGCCTATCCGTATATCTGTTCTCGTGCAAAACCCTTAACTCATTGAAATCCTTATTGAGTCTCGAATCCCTTATGTGATAAAACCACCAACTACCCTTCACATTCTGTGGTTCAACATATCTGTATTCCAGACCTTCACCTATCCCCCTCTCACTGTAGATGTCTAATATAACGGTTGCATCCCTGTTTTCTGATATTGCCCAGAAAAACGGTGCATTTAAGTGGACTCCTTTTGACTCGCTATGACCTATAGCTGGGATTAAAAATCCTGTTTTCCTTTCAGTAAGTATTGGTACCCAGAGATAGGGCGTGTATAAGACAGGAAGATCTTTGATGTGAAAAAATACGTCTCTTGCTGTTACCTTATCACCAATTACAATATTGACGTTTCTCCCCTTAAAACACCATTCTGGCACAGGGGCATCGCAGGTTGTGAAAATCGCCTCCGGACTGAAGTAATATTTCTCACCCCTTTTCTCAAACTTCTTCCCTGAGATATAGTAATTATCTTTTTTGTAGAAAATCTCTGCATCACAGAGTTTCCCGGTTTTAGTCTCCAGATTGAACTCGGCTATACCTGCTGTGATTGATGTGTCAGGGTCACTGTATCTCACATCCCCTGCTGCAACAACTTCAGAGGTCTGTTCATTGTATGTCACCTCACTGGATTCGATGACCACATCACCTCTCTGAATCTTTACATCGCCTTTTGCAGTATATGTGGATGTTTCTTTACAGTATTCAAGGGTTTCGGAAGTTATGATTGTCTGTTCTTCTGCAAAACAAAAACAAGTGACAAGTGACAAGTGACAAGTGACAAGAAAGGTAACGAGTAATAAGTAACGAGTAATGAGTGACGAGTGACGGGTTTTAAGTTGACACGGTTTCTCGGGTTTCTTGAGTTTCTTGGGTTTTAATAACTCAATAAACTGTGTAAACTCAATAAACTCAATGAACTTTGTTACCCGTAACTTGTTGCTATTTTGCAT
>JACRGU010000018.1 GCA_016212245.1 Nitrospirota bacterium | reverse complement strand
GTCCTGAATTTAATTCAGGATCATTTGAACTGACTACACCAACAGGTGCAGCAATACTTAAAGGGCTTTCATCAGGATTTGGAGATATACCAGTTATGACTGTTGAAAAGATTGGTATTGGTGCTGGGAGTAGAGATTTTAAAGATAGGCCCAATGTTCTGAGACTTTTTATAGGTGACCAGTGGCAAGCGACCAGTGACCAGAAGGATGAAAAGGTAATAGTTATTGAGACTAATATTGATGATATGAACCCCCAGATATACGAATATGTGATGGAGAAGCTTTTTAAGGCAGGTGCCCTTGATGTCTATCTTACACAGGTGATAATGAAGAAGGGAAGGCCGGGAATAAAACTGACAGTGCTCTGTGATGAAGCGAAGAGCGAAGGACTAATAAGGATTATACTGAAAGAGACAACGACTATAGGACTCAGGTTTTATGAGGTTAAAAGGAGAATCCTTCAGCGTAAGATTGAAACAATAGATACAGAATTCGGGAAGGTAAGGGTAAAATTTTCGAGGCTTGGAGATGGGATTTTGAAGATGACCCCTGAATATGAAGATTGTAAAAGAATCGCAAAGAAACTAAATATGCCGCTTATAGAGGTTATGAAAAAGATAAAATGATCCCAAAATTCAGCTTAGCTTATTTGCCTGAAATTGTTATGTAGATCGAAGAACCACCTCGGAATATGAGGAGCAGCACATCTTCTTTAGGTTTTATCCTGGCTACTACATTCTTATAATCACTGACATTATTTATCCTCTTTCTGTTTATCTCCTGTATCACATCTCCCTGCATCAGGGCCATCTCAGCAGGACTGCCTTCATCAATGTCAGTAACAACAATGCCTTTTATCCTTTTAGGTATATTAAGTTTTTTCTGGATTTCTGGTGTCAGATCCTGAACTCCGACTCCTCTTAAGGCATTTTCATATTCGCCTTTTGCTGTCTTCTGCATATCTGCTGGAAGCTCACCAATAGTGACCTTTATTGTTATTGTTTTATCTTCCCTTAAAATTTTTAGTTTGACCTCTTTTCCTGGCATTGTGTTTGCGACCATATTTCTCAGGTGGTAAGGCTCATCAGTCTTTTTGCCCTCATACTCTATTATTACATCACCTCTGTTTATACCAGCTTTTTCAGCAGGGCTTCCTTCTATAACATCTCCAACAAGCACACCTTTTTCTTCCTTCAGGTTAAACTGTTTTGCAAGTTCCGGTGTTATAGCCTGTACTGATACCCCAAGCCATCCTCTAATAACTTTGCCTTTACTTATCAGGCTATCCATTACGGCCCTGGCCATATTGCTCGGGATAGCAAATCCGATTCCCTGATAGCCTCCGCTTGTGCTGAATATGGCTGTGTTAATGCCGACAAGTTCTCCTTTTACATTGACCATAGCACCACCCGAATTGCCAGGGTTTATAGCAGCGTCTGTCTGAATGAAATCCTCATAGTCTGCTATGCCGACATTGGCCCTTCCTACAGCACTCACTATCCCCATAGTAACTGTCTGGTTTAACCCATAGGGATTACCTATTGCCAGAACCACCTCTCCAACCTTTAACCCATCAGAATCACCCCATGTGATGGTCAGAAGATCTGTCGCATCTATTTTGATTACAGCAATATCTGTTTTAGGGTCAGTGCCAATTACTTTTCCCTTAAACTCCCTTTTGTCTGACAGAAGAACCCTTATCTCATCAGCATCTTTTATGACATGGTTATTTGTAAGGATGTAACCGTCAGTAGAGACGATTACACCAGAACCGAGGCTTACTGTTTTATGCTCTCTCGGCATCTTCGGACGGCCAAAATTGTCTCCAAAGAACCTTCTAAAGAATGGGTCATCAAAGAAGGAGTCTATTCTTTCCTGAATCTTTATTGTCCTTGTAGTTGATATATTTACAATAGCAGGCTTAACAGCACTTGCAATCTCTGCCATTGCCTGGCCGGTCTTGGTCAGAAGTTCTATTGATTGTCTGGATATCTCCGGGCCCTTGGCATACACGCTGGATGAAAATATAACCCCCAGTATAAGTACGAGTGCGATAAAAACTCTTATCATGTATAACCTTTTTTCCTTTAAAATCATCTTTACTCCCTTCTGATGTGTAATTTTACATGGAAGCTCCGAGCTTTGCTCGGAGCTTCACTTATTTTTAAATAAATTATATATTATAGTCAACTGATGACCGATTCCCCCTCCCCTTGCGGGAGGGGGTGAGGGGGAGGGGGTATTATGATTATAGATGTTAGAGGGCTTGAAGATCCAGAACCACTCAAAAAGCTAAAGGAGGCCTTATCTTCTCAATGCGCTACTGATGTATTTATTGAAGTCATGGTTGATACAAAGGAATATGTTAAGAAGATCCAGGCATTTGCATCCATGTCAGGATGCACAACCAAAGTTGAAGAGAAGAATGGATACTGGTTAGTGCGCGTGAGAGGCGGGACGTGTAAATGTGGATAAAATGGGTTGGGAGGATAATATGAAGATAGATGCGAGGGGGCTTGGATGCCCTAAGCCAGTGTCTTTGGCGCAGGATGCACTGGCAAAGATGACTGAAGGCATTGTTGAGGTGCTTGTTGATAATGAGGCATCTGTGAAGAATATTACCCGTTTTGCCAGAAAAGAGGGAATGGACGTTGAGACAATTAAGGAGGACAAATACTGGTGTGTAAAAATAATCAAGGGCTATGTATGTGAGTCAAAAGAGAGTGACAGTTTACGAGTGTCGAGTGACGAGTTTAAAGAAACAGATAAAGATGTTTTGCTTGTTATAGGCACCGATGCGCTGGGGAAAGAAGAGGAGTTAGGGAAGATTCTTATGAGCGCCTTTCTTGATACTATAAGGGCTGCAAAAGAGATTCCACATACAATATTTTTTTTAAATGCAGGTGTGAGGCTTACTACCATTGATGAGGAGTCAATAAAACTACTGAAAGAGATAGAGTCTATGGGAGCCGAGATTTATTCGTGTGGTACCTGTCTCAAATACTATAACCTTGAATCAGAATTGAAGGTTGGGCACAGAGGCAGCACAGGCATTATAGTTGAGGGGATAAAGGATTTCACGAAGGTGGTATGGATATGATATTATTTATGCATAGACATGCAAGCATGGTTGGATGAATGAAGACGCTCAGAATTGCCCTTGCACAGATTAACACTGTTGTCGGAGACTTTGAGGGTAATACCTCAAAGATTGTTGATTATATTGAGAAGGCAAGGAAATTCGGTGCTGATATAGTTGTATTCCAAGAGCTATCAATAACAGGCTATCCACCTGAAGACCTTCTTCTGAAGCCACAGTTCATAAAGGATAATCTCAATGCACTTAAAAGGGTTAAGGATGAAACCAGAGGCATCACCGTAATAGTTGGCTTTGTTGACAGAAAAGACGATATCTACAACGCTGCTGTGATTATCTATGATGGTGAACTGATTGATGTATACCACAAGATCTACCTTCCGAATTATGGTGTTTTTGATGAATACAGATATTTTCAGGCGGGGACCAGATGCCCCGTATACCAGTTTGGCGAAGCAACAATTGGAATCAATATATGTGAGGATATCTGGTACCCTGAAGGGCCGACGAGGACACAGGCCCTTGCAGGTGCGGAGGTCATCATTAATATAAATGCATCTCCATATCATATCGGTAAGGCTGTATCCAGGGAGAAGATGCTTTCGACAAGGGCATCTGACAGTGCAATCATAGTGGTATATCTTAATGCTGTTGGTGGCCAGGATGAACTTGTATTTGATGGACATAGCCTTATTTTTGATGAAAAGGGTAATGTAATTGTGAGAGGTAAACAGTTCGAAGAGGAATTGATTGTTACTGACCTCGACCTCGAGGCTGTAATGCTGAGAAGACTTCACGACCCGAGAAGAAGGCAGGAGGTTCTATCGCTTGAAACAGGTGCTGTAGAAAAGGTAATTATACCTGTTGAAAGCTCAGGAGCAAGGCATAAGGCGCTTCCTCGGAGGGAAGAGATAATTTTAGAGCCCATGGAGGAAATTTATAAGGCCCTTACACTCGGTACGGCTGATTATGTTAATAAGAATGGATTTAATGGTGTTGTTATCGGCTTGAGTGGTGGTGTTGATTCTGCACTTGTAGCGACGATTGCAGTAGATGCCCTCGGTAAAGAGAATGTAACAGGACTTTTGATGCCTTCGCCGTACACTTCAAATGAAAGCAGGGAGGATGTTTATGCCCTTGCAGGCAATCTGGGGATAAAGATAATAGAAGTGCCTATTGATAGCGTATTTCAGAGCTATCTCGATAGCCTGAAAAGGGAATTTCACGATTTACCAGCAGATGTGACAGAGGAGAACCTTCAGGCAAGGATAAGGGGCAATATTCTCATGGCATTCTCAAATAAATTCGGGTGGCTTGTGCTTACAACGGGCAATAAGTCTGAGATGAGCGTTGGTTATGCAACATTGTATGGAGATATGGCAGGCGGGTTTGCAGTCATAAAGGATGTGCCGAAGACAATGGTATATGAGCTCTGCAGGTGGAAGAATAAGAAAGAGGGGAGGGCTGTAATCCTGGAGAGGATTCTATGGAAGGAGCCCTCTGCAGAGTTGAAACCTGACCAGAAGGATACAGACACGCTTCCCCCTTATCCTGTGCTTGACCCTGTACTGAAGGCATATATAGAGGATGACAAAAGCTTTGAGGAAATACTATTACTTGGATGCGAGCCTGAATGTGCACAGAAAGTTGTGAGGATGATAGACAAAAGTGAATACAAGAGGAGGCAGGCACCTCCTGGAATAAAGATAACGCCGAGGGCCTTTGGAAGGGATAGGCGATTTCCGATAACGAATAGATATAAAAGTTACTAAGTCAAATAATGCAGACATTGTTCAAAAATTTATTTAACTCGATAATTTTATTGATATTATCTTTAAGTGTTATATGGATAAAAATATACGTAACTACCATCAGTTAAAGGTAGCTAAGGTATCGAAAAATAAATTTTTTCGCAACATCTGCATTATTCTAAATGCATTTTTCGGGTTAATGGTGTTGAAATCATAGAGATGAAGCTGCTTTTATCGCTTTTAGTCATCCTGTTTTTCTCTATTGCTGCTTTTTCTACTGAAAAAGACAATTTTCATTTCAAGAAACAGCCTGAAATCCAGCAGGTCAAGCCCAAAAAGCCTGTTAAGATTAAACTCAAACGTTCAGCCGAGGGCAAATACACCTGGGAGCTCACAGGCGACGATGTGGATGAGGTGGTCAAGACAGACAGGCAACTCAGAAAAATGTTGAACATAAAATAGTTTATTGGGTTATTTGAGTTTCTTGGGTTATAACACAAGAAACTGTGTAAACTTATGAATGGTATTCTTTATGTAGTCTCTACACCAATTGGTAACCTTGAAGATATTACTCTGAGGGCATTAAGGATTCTAAAAGAAGTTGATGTCATTGCAGCAGAGGATACGCGACACTCGGTGAAACTCTTAAACTACTATGGCATCGTAAAACCTCTTATAAGTTACTGGGGAGAAAGAGAGAAGGTGAAATCAGAGGTAGTGCTTGATAAGCTTCATTCAGGCCAGTCGGTTGCCATTATTACAGATGCGGGGACTCCGGGGATATCGGATCCGGGTGCAGTGTTGATAAAAAAGGCAATAGAGGAGGGTATTAAGGTTATCCCAATTCCGGGCCCTTCTGCCTTGATTGTTGCCCTTTCTATCTCCGGGATTTCGACTGAAAGGTTTATATTCATCGGTTTTTTACCTCCAAAGGAATCTCAGAGGAGGAAGACACTTCTGGAGCTTGCCTTTGAAGAGCAGACCCTTATCTTTTATGAGGCACCCCACAGGGTCTTTGAGACCCTCACTGACATAGAAGATGTCCTCGGGAATCGCAATATTGCATTAATAAGAGAAATTACAAAGGTCCATGAAGAGGTGTTAAGAGGCAATGTCTCGGATATCCTTGATAAACTAAAAGAAGTAACTATTGCAGGTGAATATGTGATTGTTGTTGAAGGGAAGCAGAGAGGAGAAAAACCTTTAGACATGGATGCACTTCTGGAGATAAACGCCCTGATGAAAAAAGGACTTGGCAGAAAAGAGGCTGTGAAGAAGGTTGCTGAGGCATATGGCCTGAGCAAAAAAGAACTTTATGATAAAAGCCTATCCTTCCTTATTTCCAAACAGGAGGTTATGAAATGAAGCTAAGGCCGGTTGCATTAGGTGTAGCATTAGGAGCTGTATGGGGAGGCTCATTATTCATCACAACATGGATGTCATATTACACAGGCTACGGGAAATTGTTTCTCGAGGTCCTTGCACAATCAATATATCCTGGATATGCCATCTCACCAATTGGAAGTTTTCTTGGACTCATTTATGGTTTCATAGATGGACTTATAAGTGCGACCTTGATTGGATGGATTTATAATAAGATCGTAAAAGTATGATAAACCAGTCAGGGTTCCATGACTCAACCCCGCTGTTGCAAAAACTTTATGTAACTGCGGGGTCAAGAGTGATAGCATTCTTTATCCTTACAATATATATGTTAACTCCTTCAATGGCAGAGACAGCAGAAAAAACAATGCGGAAATTCCTATCTAGTGAAATACATGGCTGGAAGGCTGAGAGAAAGGCTGAAACTTACAGCAGAGAGACAATCTACGATTATATGGATGGTGCTGGAGAGATATACCTTGCATACAACTTCAAGGAACTTCTGGTTCAGCGATATGTTAAGACTCGAGCTCCTGAGATTATTGTCGAGGTATTTGATATGGGTTCAGGAGAAGATGCCTTTGGAGTATTTAGCTATGGCCAGGGCCGTGAAAAGGGAGAAATAGGCATTGGACAGGATTCAGAATACAGAGGGGGTCTCCTCTGCTTCTGGAAGGATAGATTTTTTATCTGTATACGCACAGAAAGGGAGACACCATCAGCAAAAAGGGCGGTGCTGGCTCTGGGCAGGGCAATCTCGAAGGCTATCAGGACAAAGGGTGAAAAACCAGCGATACTCAATTATCTGTCAGAGGATGAATTCTTAGAAAAAAGCCTTCGCTATTTCCATAATTATGCAATTCTGAACTATCACTACTTTGTTGCAGATAAGAACATCCTTAACCTCGATGAGTCCACGAAGGCAATACTTGCCAGATATAAAGATGGCAAAGGCTATCTCCTTTTAGTGCAATACCAGGATACAGAAGAGGCAAAGACAGCCTTTGAGGGCTTTATAAATGCTTATATGCCTGATGCAAGAGGCTCAGGTGTTATACAGACAGAAAATGGAAAATGGACAGGAGCAAAATTAGAGAAAAATTTTGTAATAATTCTCTTTGATGCCCTTAGCAAGGCTCAGGCATCTTCTAAGATAGAAGTTGTTAGAAATAGACTGAGATGAGAGAAAAGGTTATTACACGCCGTGACTTTCTGAGGGGAAGTGTGGCTGCTACCTTAGCAGCAACAATGGGTCTGCCCCTCAAAATAAAAGGGGATGTCAAGGCTACAAAAAAGACGAAGGTAGTCCTTATCAGGGATGCGGATGTGATAGACAGGAGAGGGCGTATCAATCCAAAGGTAATTCAGCGGATGCTTGATAAGGCTGTTACCACATTGCTCGGCAAGGAAGACCCTGTGGAGGCATGGAAACTCTTGATAAGGCCTAAGGATATAGTTGGGATCAAAAGTAATGTATGGGGCCCTCTTCCAACACCAAAGGAACTGGAGGACGCATTAAAGGGGCGTATCATGGATGCAGGTGTGCATGAAGGTAATATTGCTATTGATGACCGTGGTGTATTAAAGAACCGCATCTTTCTTAACTCTACTACATTAATCAATGTGAGACCGCTAAGGACTCATCATTGGGCAGGTGTTGGAGGATGCATTAAGAACTATATCATGTTCACACTATGGCCTCCGCTTTATCACCCCGACTCATGTGCGGATTTAGGTGCGATATGGAGATTGCCATTGGTAAAAGATAAGACAAGACTGAATGTCCTCATCTTACTCACACCCCTTTTCCATGGTATTGGCCCACACCATTTTGACCCAACATACACATGGCCTTATAAAGGCATTCTTGTAGGAACAGACCCCGTCGCAGTAGACGCAGTGGGCTTGAGAATCTTCGAACTTAAACGTCTTGCTTATTTCGGTGAAAATATACCCCTCAGACCACCTGCGAAGCATATCGCTATTGCTGATGTAATACATAAAGTCGGCACAAGCGAATTAAGACAGATTGAGCTTGTGAAGCCGGGCTGGATGGAAGAAGTACTGATATAATTAGTGGTACACTCCGAAGTCGTAAGGAGAAATTATGTATAGTCTCACCGTCGAGCACGCCCTGTGGGCACTTTTACTTGGGGGTCTAAGCGCGGTATCTCTGCCGATTGGGTCAATGCTTGGAGTGGTCTGGAAGCCAAGGGCTTGGGTAACTGCGGCACTGACAGCCTTCGGCGCAGGAGCCCTTCTCGCTGCACTGAGCGTGGAATTGGTAGCTCCCACTGCGATGGCGGTGATTGGGCATGGAGCGGGCGGTGTTGAGGGTGACGCCCCCGGAGGTAGTGCGCTGGCTGCCCTGCTTGCTCTGATAGTCGGGAGTATTGGTGGAGGCATCCTGTTTGTTATGCTGGATCAACTGCTGAACGCCAGAGGTGGGTACTTGCGCAAATCTGCCACCACTATCACCTACCTCAGCCAACGCAGGAAGCGGCGAATCGAACGGATGTTGCACCGACTCGGCCAAATCGAGTTCTTTCGGAGTATCCCCCCCGAGCATGTACAGATACTGGTGGAATGCCTGCGACCTGTCACTTTCGAGGTAGGCGAGAGGCTGTTCAGTCAGGGTGATCGGGGTGATCGGATGTACTTTCTTGAGCAAGGCGAGATCTCACTATTGCTGGATGGCAAGGAGTTCAAAACCTTAAGTGCCGGTGATGTGCTGGGCGAAATTGCCCTGTTGACAGGAGCGCCACGGACAGCACAGGCAGTAGCCCGCAGCCACACTGTTGCCTTTGTGTTGATTAAGGAAGACTTCGACAGAATCCGCAAGATATTACCAGAAATCGAGGCAGTGACGGCACGGCTGGCAAGCCAACGTCTCGACGAGCTGCATCATTACCAGGAGATAACATCCCGCGCTGCCGCTGATTGGGCAAAGCAGGCAGCCAACGCTTTGCGCCATGGCACCTCTCTGCCAACCCCCCACGAGGTACGAGTGGCCGCGAGCGAGCACAGTGGTGCTCCGTTAGCAATATGGTTAGGCAGTTTTCTTGACGGCATCTCTGAGAGCTTCGTTATTGGTGCAGGGTTTCTGGCAATATTGAGTACCAAGATGGCTTACAGCGAGCCAATGTTCGTAGAGGTCATTCCCTACACGCTAATTGTCGGGGTATTTCTGTCGAATTTCCCTGAGGCGATGTCGAGCAGTATCGGCATGAAGGATCAGGGCTGGAAGGTACCGAAGATTCTTGTGCTATGGGTATCGCTGATGGTGATGTCAGCCATAGGCGCGGTGGTGGGCTATCTGGTCGGTGCAGGAGTGAATCACACTGTTGTCGCTGGCATCGAGGGCATCGCTGCAGGGGCCATGCTGACGATGATTGCACAGACGATGATTCCCGAGGCAGTGCATCTGGGTAGTCCGAGCATTGTGGGTCTGAGCACGCTGGCTGGTTTCGTCTCGACAGTAGCCTTTAAGATTCTTGAGTTGTAGGTGACAGAATGACCGGTGGAGCAAAAACGAAAAAAGGTTAGGTCTTTAAAGATCCTTATTGGGATAAAATTAGTAATAAATTATGGATAGGCGGGAGTTTTTAAGGCTTACCGGGCTTATGAGTCTTGGTATAGCCTTTGGAAGTAAATCAGGTCTTACTAATGCATCTGAGGTTCCTGACATTGCAGTAGCCGACGGCGCATCTCCATCAACTATAACCACTTCAGCAATAAATGCCCTCGGAGGGATTAAGAGATTTATCTCCAGAGGTGATATTGTTGTAATAAAGCCGAATATAGCATTTGACAGGCTTCCAGAGCATGCAGCTAATACAAATCCAGAGGTGGTAGCCACAGTGGTAAGGCTATGCCTTGAGGCAGGTGCAAAAAAGATAAAGGTCTTTGACAGGACAGTTAATGACCCAAGGCGATGTTATATACAGAGTGGTATCCAAGAGGCAGCAAAGAGGGCAGGTGCAGAGGTGAGTCATATTGATGACAGGAGATTTATTGATATAGAAATAAAAGGCACTGCCCTTAAGAGATGGCCAATTTATAAGGATATCTTTGAGGCTGATAAGCTCATAAATATCCCGATTGCAAAACATCATAGCCTCGCAAGGCTTACAATGGCTATGAAAAACTGGATGGGTGTCATAGGAGGCTCAAGGCGGCTTTTGCACCAGAGCATAAATGAGAGCCTCGCTGATTTAGCACTTGTTATAAGACCAACCTTGACAATCCTCGATGCAGTAAGAATCCTCACAGCCAATGGCCCCTCAGGCGGAGACTTAAAGGATGTAAAAAGGTTCGATACAGTAATTGCAGGTGTTGACCAGGTTGCTGTTGATGCATACGGTGCAACCCTCTTTGGGATGAAGGGTAGGAACCTTAAATATCTCGCTATTGCTGCAAAAAGGGGATTGGGAAGGATTGACATTGAGAATTTGAATGTGGAACATATAAGGTCTTGAAATTATGAGTATTTTAGGGGGGATTTCAAAAGGGGGACATAAAGTCCCCCTTTTGCCTCTGAATAAGCTGCGCCGTACCTCTCAGGGGCTTTTTTTACTTATATTCCTAATCCTTTTTTTCGAAACAGAATCAAAAGGCAGAGATGAATTAGGCTATCCGGTTAAGGTCTTCCTCGATTTTGACCCTCTGATATTCCTTGTAACCCTTCTGTCAAATCATTCAATTATCAAGAACCTCTTTCTCTTATCTATGATTACGGTAGCATTAACCCTTGTCTTGGGCAGGGTCTTTTGTGGCTGGGTATGTCCTCTCGGCACAATAAACTCCATGGTTGGCTTCAGGACAGAGAGAAGATGGAGAGACTGGCACAGGGTCAAATATTACATACTAATCTTTATGCTCGCCTCATCAGTCTTTACATTGCAGATTGCAGGCCTTTTAGACCCTATATCTCTTCTTATAAGGTCTCTCTCTATAGGTATAAACCCTTCGTTTAACAGTATCATCCGCTCTTTTTTCGATACGCTTTATCATATTGAGGGTCCTTTAATCACAGACCTCACAGAAGGTATTTATACTCTTTTGAAAAAAACAGTCCTTTCTTTCGAACAGCCTGTCTTCAGGCAGGAGATATTTATTGCCTTCATATTTATTGGAATCCTCACATTGAATCTCCTTGAGCGACGCTTCTGGTGTAATAGCCTTTGTCCGCTCGGTGCCTTTTTAGGCATTATCTCAAGATTCGCCTTATTAAAGAGGTTTGTATCAGTAGATTGCACAGAGTGCGGCTCCTGCGACAGGACATGTCATGGAAGGGCTGCCCCTGACAAAAAAGGTCTCTGGAGACAGGTAGAATGTCTCTACTGTTTTAACTGTGAAAGGGTCTGTCCTGAAGATGCAGTAAGCTTTAGCCTTAGAGGCAAAAAAGAGGGAGCAGGTCTTGACCTGAGTAGAAGAAGGTTTATTATCTCTGCTGTTTCAGGTGCTATCGCCGTGCCATTTATAAGATTGGACATGATTAAGAGAAATCCTAACCCCATTCTCATAAGGCCACCAGGCGCTTTGTCAGAAGAAGAATTTATAAAAAGGTGTGTAAAATGTGGTGAGTGCATGAAGGTGTGTATTACAAATGGGCTTCAGCCAACCCTTTTTGAGGCAGGCCTTGAAGGACTCTGGACACCTATACTTGTGCCGGGGCTTGGATATTGTGAATACCGCTGTACCCTTTGTGGACAGGTATGCCCTACAGGTGCAATAAAGAGACTTAGTTTAGAAGAAAAGGTGAAGGTAAAGATCGGGCTTGCCTTTATTAATAAAGACCGCTGCCTGCCCTATGCGCATGGGAGAGAATGTATAGTATGTGAGGAGGTCTGCCCTACTCCAGAGAAGGCTATATGGTTTGAAGAGGCAGAGGTGAAAGAAAAAAATGGAGGAGTGAAAAAGTTAAAACAGCCGAAGGTTGACCTTGAGCTCTGCATAGGCTGTGGTATATGTGAGACAAAGTGCCCTGTAATAGACAGGCCAGCTATCTATGTAACAAGCATAGGTGAATCAAGGTCAAAGGATAACCAGCTTTTTTTAATAAAATAAGTGAAAGGAGCATATATGTCAAATGTATACTTTGCATCAGCAAGAATAAAAAAATGGAAATACGATGACAGCATACCAGGAAAGCTGGAAAGACTTCTTAATGAGATAGATTTAGGTAAATACCTTGAGCCAGAGGAATGGGTTGCAGTGAAGACCCACTTTGGCTCTGAGGGTGCGCACAGGATTGTAAGACCTGTTTTTCTGAGAAAGGTTGTAGAGGCGCTGAAAGGCATTGGAGCAAAACCCTTTGTTACGGACACTGTAAGGATTAAAGGGCTTGATTATCTCGAGGTTGCAAACCAAAATGGCATAAATCATTTATCATGTGGTGCACCGGTGGTGCTTGCTGATGGGCTCTATGGGCGTGATAATATCATGGTCAAGGCCGGTGAAATCCTCGGAGAGATTGCTGTAGCAAGCCTTATATACGATGTTCCTGCAATGGTCGTCTGCTCGCATGTAAAAGGCCATATAAATGCAGGCTACGGTGGCGCTATAAAAAATGTTGCTATGGGAGGTGTCAGTTCAGGGCACAGACATCTTGGCTGGAAGTATGGAAGGGGTGCGATGCATACGATTGGAGAAGGAAAGCTGGTCTGGGATCAGGAGAAATGCGAGCTATGCTATCAGTGCGAGGAGATATGTCCCCTCGATGCAATAACATTTGAAGATGATAAACTGATATGGGATGGTGATGAGTGCTGGAGGTGCGGCAGGTGCGTACGGGTCTGCCAGTTAGAGGCGGTTTCCCTTCCCTGCGATGATGAAAGGTTTATGCGCTCACTCTCAGAGGCAGCAAAGGCTGTTTTGAGTACATTTAAACCAAATAAGGTTATCTATATTAATTTTCTGACAGAGATACAGCCTGAATGCGATTGTATGCCTGCTGCTGATGTCCCTGTAATTCAGGATCAGGGGATACTTATATCAGATGATATAGTTTCTATAGAGCAGGCAAGCATAGACATCCTTCTGAAGGCGCATCCTCTACCAGCATCAATGGCTCAAGAAAGTGATATAACACCTGGAGAGGACATATTGTTAAAGTTACATCATAGACCTTATATGCTTCAGGTTGAAGAGGCAGAGAGACTCGGTATTGGCAGTAGAAGATACGAACTTGTTGAAATTTAAAGGAAGAGCGGAGTCCAAAAAAATGCTGCTGTCCGTGGGATATGGACAGCAGCTTAGGGGAGGTAACGAGGCGCTTATTAGTTATATCAATATCAGAGTTTAATAATTTTGTCAAGGAAAATTTTTAAGTAGCCTATAAATTTTAGTTTTAGAAATATTAGTTTTTCATTAACCACCAATAATGGTTGTGTCTTCCTCCAGTGCCTCATATATCTCACGCTGGATCATGGGATATGTAACCGAATTCCATCCATCACCAAAATGCCGGGAGAGGATGATTAATGCATAAGGGTCATCCGTCTCAATCACAAAGATGATCTTTAATGGAGACCTCCCTATGACCTCATAACGATTGATTGTCCTGCATTTCTGATGAAAGACCTTGTCCTTGCCTTTTTTTATCCACTCCTCCCTTTCTTTCCTAATCTCTTCTCTCGAGACATTCTCCTTGGCATCAAAGATAGATATATACCACATCTTTTACCTCCTTCCTTCAATCAATTTCTCTATCACAGAGGGGTCAGCTAGTGTTGTTGTATCACCGATCTCTTCGAGTTTCCCCTCTACTATCTTTCTGAGGATGCGTCGCATTATCTTTCCGCTCCTGGTCTTTGGAAGCCCATCAGTAAACTGTATCCTGTCAGGAGTGGCGATAGGCCCAATATCCTTTCTTACCTGCATGACGAGTTCTTTCTCGAGTTCGCTGCTCTTCTCAATACCACTTTTTAAGATGACAAAGGCATATATACCCTGACCTTTTATCTCATGAGGGAAGCCAACTACGGCTGCCTCAGCAACACCATGATGAGCAACGAGGGCACTCTCTATCTCGGCTGTTCCCAATCTGTGGCCTGATACATTGATTACATCATCAATACGGCCAAGTACCCAGCAATCTCCATCACTGTCTATTCTGGCACCATCTCCAGAGAAGTAATTCCCCTGATATTGAGAAAAGTAGGTCTCATAATAGCGTTTTGGGTCTCCATAGATTGTTCTGGCTATCCCTGGCCATGCTGTCTTTATCACTAAGGCACCTTCTTCATTAATTCCAGTCTCTTTACCATCAGCCTTGAAGATGTCTGGTTTTACCCCGAAAAAGGGCCTTCCAGCAGCACCGGGTTTCAGAGGAATGGCACCTGGCAGGGAAGAGATAAGAATGCCTCCTGTCTCTGTCTGCCACCATGTATCAACAATAGGACATCTCCCACTTCCGATAAAATGATGATACCAGAGCCATGCCTCTGGATTAATCGGCTCTCCCACAGAACCTAAGAGCCGGAGACTGCTTAAATCCCTTTTCTTTGTCCATTCCTCTCCCTCTCTGGCTAAGGCACGTATAACAGTTGGTGCTGTATAGAATATGTTCACACGGTATTTTTCAACGATCTCCCAGTATCTGTCAGGCGCAGGATAGGTCGGGACGCCTTCGAACATGATGCTGGTGGCTCCACATGTAAGCGGCCCATAGACAATATAGGAATGTCCTGTTATCCAGCCTATATCTGCTGTGCACCAGAAGGTATCCTCCTCGTGATGGTCAAAGATGTATTTAAAGGTTGTGGCAACGTATACGATATACCCTCCCGTAGTATGAAGAAGGCCCTTTGGTTTTCCGGTACTTCCACTCGTGTAGAGTATAAAAAGCGGGTCTTCTGCATCCTGATGTTCAGGTTCGCAGTATGAATCGATATCAGCCCCTGCCATCTCCTCATCAGCAAAGAAATCACGACCATGCTGCATATTGACAAATGTGTTTGCCCTTCTGAAGACAAGGCAGGTCTTTACAGAAGGAGACCCCTCCATTGCTATATCAGCATTCTTTTTTAAAGGGATCACCTTCCCTGCACGAAGACTACCATCAGCAGTAACAAGTACCTTTGCCTGGCAATCATTAATCCTGTCTTTTAATGAACTGGCGCTGAATCCTCCAAAGACAACGCTATGGACAGCACCAATTCGGGCACAGGCCAGCATACCAATTGCAAGTTCGGGTATCATTGGGAGATAAAAGGCTACACGGTCTCCCTTGCTGACCCCATATTTTTTCAGGAGGTTGGCGAAACAGCAGACTAAGCGATACAATTCCTGATAAGTGTATATCTTGTTCTCCCCGGATTCTGCCTCCCATATGATAGCTGCCTTGTTTTTGCGAGGTGTTGCTAAATGCCTATCCAGGCAGTTATAGGAGACATTTAATCTGCCACCTTTAAACCATGAAATTTTGGCATTATGAAGGTCGCCCTCCATAACCTTATCCCATTTTTTGAACCATGAGATATCCTCTGCCATATTTGCCCAGAATCCCTCAGGATCGTCGAGGGATTGTTTATAAAGCCTTTCATACTCCTCTATACTTTTAACATAGGCCTTTTCCTGAAAATCTCGAGGGGGAGGGAAAATCTTCTGCTCTTTTGAAAGGGTTTCGGATATTTTTTCTTCAGCCATCTTTACCTCCATACATAGTTTCTTGAGTTATTATACTACTTAAGCAAGCGAAGTAAAAGTGATGCAACTGACTCCTGTGCAGGTTCAGAGTCCCAGTATGCGAGGATTTTTGGCGTTAAGCCTTCAAGCAGATAAGGGCTGCCAAAGGATATAAATAATACAGCCCTATCACTTAAACATTTTATCTGTCTTAGAAGCCAGGGACTTGCACCTCCTTTCCATGCCCTTATTTCTGAAAATACAGCAACAATAATACCCATGCCTCTGGGAATTGTATCCCACGGTATTTCAGACCCCCGATGGATTATAAGATAATTAAGCCCTATAAATTTCTCTCTCAGGGTCTCCACAAATCTTCTTCCCTTTTGCTCCGAAAATATCCCCCTCACCCTTGCCCTCTCCCGCAAGGGGAGAGGGGACTTATTATCTCCCTTCCACTTTGCCCCCTCCCCTCGAGGGAGGGGGGTGGGGGAGGGGGTAATCTTCATTGTCTTTTG
>JACRGU010000101.1 GCA_016212245.1 Nitrospirota bacterium | reverse complement strand
AGCCAAAGGGGGGATCTCTTCAATGGGGTATTATAAAAGATGGGCAAAATAAGGTGCTCGGTATTATAAGTAATGGTGGCATAGAAAAGAACCGTATTTCCTTTAGTCAATTCAATATATGCTGGTTCAAAGGAGTGCAGTTTGGCGTAGAGATAGAGATTCGCATGAAGGCTGTAAGTGGTAAGGTGGATCAGGGTGGCGGACCAATATGGCGGGTTTTTGATTCTGATAATTATTATGTTGCAAGGGCAAATCCACTTGAAGGGAACTTCAGGGTTTATTATGTGAGGAATGGAAAAAGGGTGCAGATAGCCAGTACTGATGTGGATACAGATAGTGATAAATGGTATACAATAAAGATTGTCCACAGGGGAGATAAAATTGAGGGATACCTGAATGGCAGAAAATATATTGAGGTTAAAAGCGATATGCTGCCTAATGAGGGTGGAATTGGTGTGTGGACAAAGGCGGATGCCCTATCTTACTTTGATGATATTAAGGTAACTATTAAATAAAGGTGTGCGATGCGGGCCAGAGCGATTCTCATTTTAATAGTTGTTCTATCAACCATTTATAGCTGCACTAAACAGGCTAAAAATGAGGTTGTGATTTATGTCTCCGAAGATCAGGTCTTCGCAGAGCCTATTTTAAAGGACTTTGAGAAGGATATAGGTGTAGGGGTAAAGGCAGTATACGATACAGAAGAGTCTAAAGGAACAGGTTTAATGAACAGGCTTATTGCAGAAAAAGGCAATCCCCGGGCAGATGTATATTGGGCAAATGAGCCAATCCGTGCGGTAATATTAAAAGAAAAGGGGTTATCCGCCCCCTCTATCTCTCCAAATAGCGATGGCATCCCATTACAATTTAAAGACCCTGAAGGATACTGGACAGGATTCTCCGCAAGGATGAGGGTCTTTGTTGTCAGCGGCAAAGGGGAAGTCCTGACCTCCATACTGGATTATACAAATGAAAAGTGGAAAGGTAAGGGTGTTATTGCCAATCCAATGTTCGGGACTACAAGTATTTGGGCGGCATCTCTGTTTACATTATGGGGCGATGGAAAGGCAAAGGAGTTCATGAATAAGATAAAGGAGAATGATATTAAACTATCTTCCAGTAATGGCGAATCTACAACACTTGTTGTAAATAAGGAGTTTGACTTCGGTCTTGTAGATAGCGACGATGCTGTAAATGCGATAAGAAACGAGAAACCTGTTAAAATGGTCATTCCTGACCAGCAAGAGGGAGGAATTGGAGTTTTGATACTCCCCAATGCAGCAGTTCTGATGAAAGGCGGACCAAATCCCGCAAATGGCAGAAAACTGATAGACTATCTTTTATCAAAGGAGACCGAGCGAAAATTGGCATTTGCAGACTGTGCCCAGATTCCATTACACAGAGGTGTGAAGACACCTGACGATGTGAATAAGATAGAAGAGATTAAATTTATGAAGATAGATTACAAGGCAGTGGCAGAGAAACTTATAGAGATACAACCTTATCTTAAAGAATGGGCGGGCTATTGAATGTTACGGGTATTTGTATTACTGGGTTCTGTCCTTTTATTAATATTCATAGGATTTATCCCTATCCTCTTCCTCTTTATAAAATCATTTATTGCCGATGGAAGGTTTTCATTTCAGAATTATGAATTACTCTTCGATTCAAAAAGGACATGGATATTACTCCTTAACAGCCTTTCCTTATCATCTGCTACAGCCTTTATAACACTTATACTTGGAGTTCCATTGGGTGTTCTTCTGACAAAAACAGACCTCCCCCTCAAGAGATTTTTTATTATCTTATTTATAATCCCCCTCATTATTTCACCATACATACTATCAATGGCATGGTTTTACACCCTCGGAAGGGGAGGTGTGGTTGCAGGGCTTCTTGGCGAAGAAATTGGAGCTATTACATCGAATTTTCTCTTTAGCTTCTACGGTGTGCTTTTTGTCATGGTATCGGTCTATCTCCCTGTAGCTATCATTCTGACAATGACTTATTTGCGCACACTGAATCCGGCATTGGAAGAGGCTGCAAGGCTATCTTCTAAATGGTTTTATATTTTAAGGGATATATCCCTTCCCCTTATAAAACCCGGCATCATGCTGTCGGGACTTATCGTCTTTGTCTTAACACTTGGAGAGCTTGGAGTCCCCCTCTTTCTGCGATTCGATGTATTTCCAGCAGAATCCTTCCTCCAGTTCTCGGCCTTTTACAACTTCAATGCGGCAATTGCAATGGCAATACCTCTCGGTATTATAACCATTATCGTTCTCATTATAGAGCGACGATTCTTAAGGAAAAAGGTCTTCCAATTTGGAATGACAAGAATGGATTATCTGATTATACCCCTCAAAAAGACAAAGCCGATATTCCTTATCGCAGTCGGTTTAATATCATCTATAATTGTAATACTTCCATTGAGTGTTCTTATTGCAAAATCCATCGGAGGATACCCGGAGGCTGTTAAAAATTCCGTAGACAGTATATTCAGGAGTTTATTTTATGCAGGTTTTGGGGCTACACTTTTAGTCATAATAGGTTTTCCAATGGGCTATATGCTCGAGCATAGAGCTTACAGATTTTATTACACCGCCGATTCCATAGCCGTCTTTCTCTTTGGGCTGCCGGGCGCAGTTATAGGAATAGGGTTGATCGGCATGTGGAACACACCATCGACAAATTTTATATACACATCCATGCTCATTATTCTTTTTGGTTACATAGCCCAATACACAGCATTAAGCGAGAGGATTACTGCATCTGCCCTATCCCAAATACCCGATTCAATGGAAGAATCGGCACAGTTAGCCGGCGCCGGCTGGCTTCGCAGATTATTTTACATCGTTATTCCCCTATCGAAAAGAGGTATAATATCCTCATGGCTTGTGGGATTTATCTTCTGTCTGAGAGACCTTGGTATTACCATGATGGTTTATCCGCCGCAGATGGATACACTGCCTGTCCGCATCTTCACACTTATGGCAAACAGCCCCGAAGAGACAATCGCTGCGCTCTGTGTAATAATGTTCGCCATTACACTGATGCCATTGGGCGGGTTAATGGTAATTACGAGATACATGAGATGGTAATAGAAATAGAACATCTGCACAAATTTTATAATGGCAAGAGTGTCATTAGAGACCTTTCACTGAATATTGACAAGAGTGAAAGGCTTGTAATCCTTGGTCCATCGGGGTGCGGGAAGACGACACTCTTGAGGATGATAGCAGGACTTGTCGTGCCGGATAGAGGGTATATTAAGATAGATGGCAATGTGGTCTCGAAGGATAGCAAGATAATAGTCGAGCCTGAGAATAGAGAAGTTGGCATGATTTTTCAAGACCTTGCCCTCTGGCCCCATATGACTGTCTATAAAAACCTTGAATTCGGGTTGAAGGCTAAAGGGATTATTAGAGAGGAGAGAGAAAGCCGTATCGATGAGGTGATTGAAAAGATCCGGATGAGGGAGTTCAAAAATGCTTATCCTGCCGAGCTTTCGGGAGGACAACAGCAGAGGATAGCCATTGCCCGTTCCCTTGTTTTAAAGCCAAAAATACTATTAATGGATGAGCCATTAGCCCATCTCGACCCCGAATTGAGATTAGTGCTGCAAAAAGAGTTTTTGAAACTGCATGAGGATTTTGGTATTACGGTATGTTATGTAACCCACAATAGAGATGAGGCATATAACCTCGCAACGAGGATAATATTTATTGAGCATGGTGAGATATTAAAGGTTACAAAGCCAATATAAATACTTCTAACTTATGCAGGGCTAAAGCCCTGCCCTACGATAATTATTGAAATTCCTATACATTAACCCTCTGTCTTTGCCATCTTGACAAAATAAAAATAATTCTTGACAATTTTACATAGGTATAATATTATTCTTCCATAAGTAATTTCTATAGGCAAACTTTATAAATATGGAGCGTAAAAGGGCTAATGATGTCACCGGGCTTATTGGTTCTACACCTTTAGTAAAGCTGAACAGGATTGTTCCGAAAGGCTCTGCTAATATTTATGCCAAGGTGGAATATTTTAATCCCGGCGGCAGCGTTAAAGATAGGATAGCCCTCAGTATGATTGAGGATGCGGAAAAGAGGGGGGTATTAAAAAGCGGCGGGACTATAATCGAGCCTACCAGCGGGAATACCGGAATAGGTCTGGCAATGATAGGGGCTGTAAAAGGATACAGGATTATTCTGGTGATGTCCGAGGATATGAGCGACGAGAGAAGGATTATTCTTAAATCT